>NZ_JBHYIK010000099.1:25642-26163 GCF_042739735.1 Amycolatopsis sp. NPDC059027
CAGGGCGTTCACCCCCACCGCCCCGATCCACCCGCCGGCCGGGTCCGCGAAGGGAGGCCTCATGGGGAGGGTGGCGTTCACCGAGTTCATCACCGTGCGGCGGTACGCGAGATCACTCGCCCGGCTGCCGGAGGCCGACCGCGCGGCACGGTTGGCGGCCCTGGCGCAGTTCGCCGAGTTCGTCGGGCGGACCCCGGACGAAATGATCGAAGAGGTCTTCGACGAACGAACGCGCCGCTATCGGAGACAGGGTTTCTACAGCGACAAGGCCAGGGAGTTCGCCGCGCTGGACGGGCCGCCCGCGATCCGGATCGCCCGTGGTGTCATCGTCCGCGCGTTCTTCGCGGCCAATGGGCGGCGGTTGCTGCCCGAGTACGCCGAGTGGTCCCGCCCGCTCTGAAGGGGACCTTCCTCTCGTAGGACGTGCTGAAGGGGGCTTTGGTGGCGGGTGGGGGGGTGTGATTGGCCGGGCTCGCGCCCGCAGGCCCCGGGGGGGCGGGGCGCTGCGGCGTCCCAGACGG
>NZ_JBHYIK010000100.1:0-21618 GCF_042739735.1 Amycolatopsis sp. NPDC059027
TGAGCAACATCGTTCTGGCCCAGCAGGCCGCCGAGACCGTCAACCTCAACAAGGGTCTCGCCGCCATCGGTTACGGTCTCGGCGCGATCGGCCCCGGTATCGGTGTGGGTCTGATCTTCGCCGCCGTCATCAACGGCACCGCGCGTCAGCCGGAGGCCCAGGGCAAGCTGCAGAGCATCGGTTACGGAACCTTCGTGCTCACCGAGGTGCTCGCCCTGATCGGTATCGTCATCTACTTCATCGCCTCCGCCTGAGTCGTCCGCTCTCGCGTAAGGAGACGTTGTGCTGAAGACCGAAATGGTGCTGGCAGCGGAAAATCCGATCATTCCGAATGTTCCGGAACTGATCCTCGGCCTCGTCGCCTTCCTCATCCTGCTGTTCATCCTCAAGAAGTACGTCGTTCCTCGTTTCGAGGCCATGTACGAGGAGCGCGCGCAGAAGATCGAGGGCGGCATCGAGAAGGCGGAAAAGGCCCAGGCCGAAGCCGAAGAGGCGCTGGCGCAGTACAAGGCGCAGCTGGCCGAGGCGCGGTCCGAAGCCGCGAAGATCCGCGACGACGCGCGGCTCGAGGCCGAGCAGATCAAGGCGGAGCTGCGTGCCGAGGCCGAGGCCGAGTCCCAGCGCATCGTCGCTGCCGGGCAGGCTCAGCTGCAGGCCCAGAAGGCGCAGATCGTCGCCGAGCTGCGGGCCGACATGGGCCGCAACGCCGTCGAGCTGGCCAGCCGCATCGTCGGTGAGTCGCTCGAGGACGAGGCGCGCCGTCGCGGCACCGTCGACCGGTTCCTCGCGGAGCTGGAGACCGCCGGTGCCTCCAACGGAGCGGGAAAGTAGACCAGGATGACGCTGCATGCTGCGAGCCGTGAAGCGCTCGGCCTCGCCGAGGAACGCCTCGGCGAGGTTCTGGCGGGCGCCGAAGCGGCCGTGTCCTCGACGGTCGGCGACGAACTGCTTTCGGTCGTCGACCTGCTGGACGCCGAGATCGGCCTGCGCCGGGCGGTGAGTGACGCCTCGGCCGCGCCGGAGTCCCGCACCGGGCTGGTGCGCCGGCTGTTCGACGGAAAGCTGGGCGATCCGGCGCTGAAGGTGCTCGACGTTGTGGCAGGCAGCCGCTGGTCCAGCCCCCGTCAGCTGGTCGACGGGCTCGAGTCGCTCGGCCACTCGGCGCTGCTGACCGCCGCGGAGAAGTCCGGGAACGTCGACACCGTCGAGTCCCAGCTGTTCCAGGTCTCGCGGATCGTCGCGGGCGCCCCGGAGCTGGAGGCCGCGCTGTCGGACCTGGCCGGTTCCGCCGAAGCCAAGCGGACCCTTGTGCGCGGGCTGTTCGCCGGCAAGGTCGACCCGGTCGTCGAGACCCTGGTCGAGCAGGTCGTGCGCCGTGCCAAGGGACGTGGGGTCGGCGTCGGGCTCGACAAGCTGGTCAAGCTGGCCGCGGAACGCCGGGAGCGCTCGGTCGCGTACGTGACCAGTGCGAACGCGCTGTCGGACGAGCAGACCGCCCAGCTGGGCACGAAGCTCAACAACCTCTACGGGCGGCCGATCGCCTTGCACGTCGAAGTGAACCCGGCCCTCGGCGGCGGTCTCGTCGTCCGAGTCGGCGACGAGGTCATCGACGGCAGCACCGCGGGCCAGCTGGCCTCGCTGCGCCGGCGCCTCGCCCGGGCTTGAACCGGCGTCACACAAGACTTTGCACACTGGCAAGAACGAAGCGAGAGCGGGAAAGACATGGCCGAGCTGACGATCTCCTCGGATGAGATCCGTAGCGCGATCGAGAACTACGTCTCGAGTTACGCCCCGGACGTGAGCCGGGAAGAAGTTGGCGTCGTGGTCGACGCCGGTGACGGTATCGCCCACGTCGAGGGTCTGCCCTCGGCCATGGCCAACGAGCTGCTGGAGTTCCCGGGCGGCGTCCTCGGCGTCGCGCTGAACCTGGACGCGCGCGAGATCGGTGCCGCGATCCTCGGCGACTTCGAAAGCGTCGAAGAGGGCCAGCAGGTCAAGCGCACCGGGCAGGTCCTGTCCGTGCCGGTCGGCGACGGCTACCTCGGCCGCGTCGTGAACCCGCTCGGCCAGCCGATCGACGGTCTCGGCGAGGTCGAGACCACCGGCCGCCGTCCGCTGGAGGTCAAGGCCGCTTCGGTGGTCGAGCGCCAGCCGGTGGCCGAGCCGATGCAGACCGGGATCACCGCGATCGACGCGATGACCCCGATCGGGCGCGGCCAGCGCCAGCTGATCATCGGCGACCGCAAGACCGGCAAGACCGCGGTCGCGGTGGACACGATCATCAACCAGAAGGCCAACTGGGAGACCGGCGACCCGAAGAAGCAGGTTCGCTGCATCTACGTCGCGGTCGGCCAGAAGGGCTCCACGATCGCCTCGGTGAAGAAGTCCCTCGAGGACGCGGGCGCGATGGAGTACACTACCATCGTCGCCGCCCCGGCTTCGGACTCCGCGGGCTTCAAGTGGATCGCGCCGTACACCGGTTCGGCCATCGGCCAGCACTGGATGTACGAGGGCAAGCACGTCCTCATCGTGTTCGACGACCTGACCAAGCAGGCCGACGCCTACCGCGCGATCTCGCTGCTGCTGCGCCGCCCGCCGGGCCGCGAGGCGTTCCCCGGCGACGTCTTCTACTTGCACTCCCGTCTGCTGGAGCGCTGCGCGAAGCTGTCGGACGAGCTGGGCGCCGGCTCGCTGACCGGGCTGCCGATCATCGAGACCAAGGCGAACGACGTGTCGGCCTACATCCCGACGAACGTCATCTCGATCACCGACGGCCAGTGCTTCTTCCAGTCGGACCTGTTCAACGCCGGTCAGCGTCCGGCCATCGACGTGGGTATCTCGGTTTCCCGCGTGGGTGGTGCCGCGCAGGTCAAGGCGCTGAAGGACGTCTCGGGTTCGCTGCGTATCGACCTGTCGCAGTACCGCGAGCTGGAGGCGTTCGCCGCCTTCGCCTCGGACCTCGACGACGCGTCGAAGGCGCAGCTCGAGCGTGGTGTCCGGCTGTACGAGGTGCTCAAGCAGCCGCAGTACTCGCCGATCCCGGTCGAGGAGCAGGTCGCCACGGTGTACCTCGGCACGAACGGGCACTTCGACTCGGTGCCCACCGAGGACGTCCGCCGGTTCAACCACGAGTTCCTCGACTCGGCCCGTCGCAAGCACGCCGACGTCCTCGGCTCGATCCGCGACACGGGCAAGTTCTCGGACGAGGCTCGCGAGGGCCTGGTCAACGCGGTGAACGAGTTCAAGAAGGAGTTCACCACCTCCGAGGGCAAGAACCTGGTCGAGGCGGACGCCGACGCGATGGACGCCGACAAGGTCGGGCACGAGACCGTCAAGGTCAACAAGCCCGCCCCGAAGAAGTAAGCGGGTAGCTCATGGCCGCACAACTCCGGGAACTTCGGTCGCGCATCAAGGCGACCAAGTCGATCGGCAAGATCACCAAGGCGATGGAGCTCATCGCCACCGCGCGCATCACCAAGGCGCGGGCGAAGGTCGCCGCTTCCCGGCCGTACGCGGACGAGATCACCAAGGTGCTCTCGGCGCTGGCCGGTGCGGCGGCGAACCTGGACCACCCGCTCCTCGTCGAGCGGCCGAACCCGAAGCGCGCCGCGGTGCTCGTGGTGACCAGTGACAAGGGTCAGTGCGGTGGCTACAACGCCAACGTGCTGCGTGCCACCGAGGAACTCCTTGCCCTGCTCCGTGAAGAGGGCAAGGAAGCCCAGGTCTACGTCACCGGCAGCAAGGGGCTGAACTACTACCGGTTCCGCGGCCGTCCGGTGACCGACAGCTGGACGGGCTTCTCCGACCAGCCCGGCTACGCCAGCGCGGCGGAGGCCGGGGAGACGCTGGTCGAGTCGTTCCTCGCCGGAGCGGACGACACGACCGGCAACGCCGACGGCGTCGCCGGGGTCGACGAGATCCACGTGGTCTACACCGAGTTCGTTTCGATGCTGACGCAGAAGCCGGTCGCCAAGCGGGTCGCCCCGCTGGAGGTCGAGTACTCGGAGGGCGAAGAGGAGAAGCCCGCCGGGCTGCTTCCGAGCTACGAGTTCGAGCCGAGCGCCGACAAGCTGCTGGCCGCGTTGCTGCCGAAGTACATCAACACGCGGATCTTCGCGGCGTTGCTGGAATCGGCCGCGTCCGAGCTGGCCGCGCGGCGGACGGCGATGAAGGCCGCGTCGGACAACGCGAACGAACTGGTGAACACGCTGACGCGGGAGGCGAACCAGGCGCGTCAGGCCCAGATCACCCAGGAGATCTCCGAAATCGTTGGTGGCGCGAACGCGCTGACCGCAGCAGGAAGTGATGACTGATGACCAGTACTGAAACCCCGCGCGCCAAGGGGCGCATCGTGTCGGTGACCGGGCCGGTCGTTGACGTCGAGTTCCCGCGCGGTTCCGTTCCCGACCAGTTCAACGCGCTCAAGGTCGACATCGAGTTCGAGCAGCTGCGCAAGACGGTGACCCTCGAGGTCGCCAGCCACCTCGGTGACAACCTCGTCCGCACGATCTCCCTGCAGCCGCAGGACGGTCTGGTCCGCGGCGCCGAGGTCACCGACACCGGCAAGCCGATCACCGTCCCGGTCGGCGACAAGGTCAAGGGCCACGTCTACAACGCGCTCGGCGAGTGCCTCGACGAGCCCGGCTACGGCGAGGACCTCGAGCGCTGGGGCATCCACCGCAACCCGCCGTCCTTCGACCAGCTCGAGGGCAAGACGGAGATGCTGGAGACCGGCCTCAAGGTCGTCGACCTGCTGACCCCGTACGTGCAGGGTGGCAAGATCGGCCTGTTCGGCGGTGCCGGCGTCGGCAAGACGGTGCTCATCAAGGAGATGATCACCCGTGTCGCCCGGAACTTCGGTGGTACGTCGGTGTTCGCCGGGGTCGGCGAGCGCACCCGTGAGGGCAACGACCTCTTCCTGGAGATGTCCGAGGACGGCGTCATCAACGACACCGCGCTGGTGTTCGGGCAGATGGACGAGCCGCCGGGCACGCGTATGCGCGTCGCGCTGTCCGCGCTGACCATGGCGGAGTACTTCCGCGACGTCCAGAACCAGGACGTGCTGCTGTTCATCGACAACATCTTCCGGTTCACCCAGGCCGGTTCCGAGGTCTCGACCCTGCTGGGCCGCATGCCTTCGGCCGTGGGTTACCAGCCGACGCTGGCCGACGAGATGGGGCAGCTGCAGGAGCGGATCACCTCGACCCGTGGCCGGTCGATCACCTCGATGCAGGCGATCTACGTGCCCGCGGACGACTACACCGACCCGGCCCCGGCGACGACGTTCGCCCACCTGGACGCCACCACCGAGCTTTCGCGTGGCGTGTTCCAGAAGGGCATCTTCCCGGCGGTGGACCCGCTGGCGTCGACGTCGACCATTCTCGACCCGGCCATCGTCGGTGAGGACCACTACCGGGTCGCCTCCGAGGTCATCCGGATCCTGCAGAAGTACAAGGAGCTGCAGGACATCATCGCGATCCTCGGTATGGACGAGCTCTCGGAAGAGGACAAGCTGACCGTTCAGCGCGCGCGCCGCATCGAGCGGTTCCTGTCGCAGAACATGCTGGTCGCCGAGGCGTTCACCGGTCAGCCCGGTTCGACGGTGCCGCTGTCGGAGACCATCGAGTCGTTCGACCGCATCACCAAGGGTGACTTCGACCACTACCCGGAGCAGGCGTTCCTGGGTATCGGTGGTCTGGAGGACCTGGAGAAGAAGTACAAGGAAATCACCAAGAAGTGATTCCCGCTGAGCCGGGCGGGGTCGATGTCCATTGTGGACTGAAGACCCCGCCCGTCTCGTAACCGGACCTGTTGCTATTACACTCGGTGGTAACGCCCGAACTGAAGGAGTCCTACGTGGCTGAGATGTCCGTCGAGCTGGTGGCCGTCGAGCGCCGTCTCTGGTCGGGTACCGCCACTTTCGTGGTGGCCCAGACCACCGAGGGCGAGATCGGCGTCATGCCTGGTCACGAGCCCGTGCTCGGCCAGCTGGTCGAGGGTGGCGTCGTGAAAGTGACGACCACGGACGGCGAAACGGTCTGCGCCGCGGTCCACGGCGGTTTCCTCTCGGTCACCGCCACCGGGGTCAGCGTCCTCGCCGAGAGCGCCGAGCTTTCCGACGAGATCGACGTCAACGCCGCGAAGGCGGCCTTGACCGCCGAGGACGAGACAGAGCGGGCGAGGGCATCGGCCCAGCTGCGCGCGGCCGGTCAATCGGTCTGATCGAGCGACAGGGGCCGCGCCGTGGAAATCACCTTGGTGGTGCTGGGGCTCCTGATCGTGCTCGTGGTTCTCGTCGCCTGGTACGGGTGGCGATGGGTCCGGATGCGCCGAGGCGGTGGCGTGAGCGTCGCGCTGCGGTGGCGTCCGGACAACGAGCGGTCCAGCTGGCATCTCGGGCTCGGCCGCTACGAGGGTGACGAGTTCGTCTGGTTCCGCGTCTGGAGCCTCCGTACTGGTCCGGACCGGGTTTTCCAGCGGGAAAGCATGCAGATCGCCGACCGCCGCGATCCCTCCGGCACCGAGGCCTACGCCGTCCCCGACGGTTCCACCGTCCTCCGCTGCGAATCCTCGACCCAGGAAGCCATCGAAATCGCCATGGGCCCCGGCGCCCTCACCGGCTTC
Organism: Amycolatopsis sp. NPDC059027; assembly: GCF_042739735.1. NCBI lineage: Bacteria > Bacillati > Actinomycetota > Actinomycetes > Pseudonocardiales > Pseudonocardiaceae > Amycolatopsis > Amycolatopsis sp. NPDC059027. Next base: position 6,625 of record NZ_JBHYIK010000100.1, read on the forward strand.
CTCTCCTGGCTCGAATCGGCCCCTCCCGGCCGCCGCCTCCCCCGCGCCTCCTGATCACGCGAGATCTCCGCCCAATCACGCGAGTTCTCCCGCCAAACACGCGAACCGACCATCCAGGCACGCGAGCCGACCTTCCGGGTACGTGAACCGACCGTCGGTGACGGCATTTCCGCCGCGCCATCGAGCCGCCGTGCGGGGCTACCCTCGACGTATGGAAGACATCGAGCGTCAGCAGGGCTGGGCGAAGCTTCCCGAACCGGTCCGGCTGGAGGACATCATCACCACGAAGGCCGTGGAGCCGGGCCAGGACTCGACTCCGGACGTCGACCTCGAGCGTTACTGGGCGGCGCAAGAACAGGGCTGAGCGGTACCGTTCCGGCGAACTCGCGTACCTGAACGGTCGGCTCGCGTACCTGGATGGCGAACTCGCGTGATCAGGCGGAGATCTCGCGTGATCAGGGGGCGCCGCCGGGTTGCCAGAGGACATCGCCGTCCGGGTTGGCGAGGCGGGCGAGGATGAACAGCAGGTCTGACAGGCGGTTCAGGTACTTCGCGGCAATCGGGTTCGTGGTGTCCGGCTCGGCTTCCAGGAGGGACCAGGCGGAGCGTTCGGCGCGGCGGGAGACGGTGCGGGCCTGGTGCAGGAAGGCGGCGCCGGGGGTGCCGCCGGGCAGGATGAACGACGTCAGCTTCGGCAGCCGCTCGTTGAACTCGTCGCACCAGCCTTCGAGGCGTTCGAGGTACTTCTCGGTGATGCGCAACGGTTCGTAGGGCGGGTTCTCCTGGATCGGCAGGCACAGATCCGCGCCGACGTCGAAGAGATCGTTCTGCACCGCACGCAGCACGTCGCCGATTTCCGGAGACAGCCCGCCGAGCGCGATCGCGAGTCCGATGACGGAATTCGCCTCGTCCGTGTCGGCATAGGCGCCCAGCCGCGCGGACGTCTTGGGGACGCGTGAGCCGTCCCCCAGCGCCGTCGTGCCGCTGTCGCCGACCTTCGTGTAGACGCGGTTGATGCGAACGACCATGGAGCCGACTCTACCCGGCCCGCCGTAAGACAACTGGGCCACTGAAAAGCACTGGGCCCCTGAAAAGCAAGAGTGGGCAAGAGGGCATGATTGGCGGCCATGAGCGAGCACTTCGACGTGCATGGTGGAGCCCGGCTGGTCGGCGAGGTCGACGTCGTCGGCGCCAAGAACAGCGTCCTCAAGCTGATGGCGGCGGCCCTGCTGGCCGAGGGAACCACCACGATCACGAACTGTCCGCAGATCCTGGACGTCCCGCTGATGGGCGACGTCCTGCGCAGTGTCGGCTGTGAGGTCGTCATCGACGGCGACACGGCGAAAATCACCACCCCGGCGGAGCTTTCGCACCGCGCGGACTCTTCGGCGATGGGCAAGCTGCGCGCGTCGGTCTGCGTGCTCGGCCCGCTGGTCGGACGGCTCAAGCAGGCGGTCGTCGCGCTGCCGGGCGGCGACGCGATCGGCTCGCGTCCGCTGGACATGCACCAGAGCGGCCTGCGCAAGCTGGGCGCCACGAGCACGATCGAACACGGCTGCGTGGTCGCGAAGGCCGACAACCTGTACGGCGCGCAGATCTGGCTGGACTTCCCGAGCGTCGGCGCCACCGAGAACATCCTCATGGCGGCCGTGCTCGCCGAGGGCACCACGATCATCGACAACGCCGCGCGCGAGCCCGAGATCGCCGACATCTGCACGATGCTCACCGAGATGGGCGCGAAGATCGAGGGCGCGGGCACGTCGACGCTCACCGTGCACGGCGTCGAGAAGCTGCACCCGACCGAACACCGCGTGATCGGAGACCGGATCGTCGGCGCCACCTGGGCGTTCGCCGCCTCGATGACCCGGGGCGACCTGACCGTGCGCGGGGTGAACCCGCACCACCTGGACCTCGTGCTGGACAAGCTGCGGCTCGCCGGCGCCGAGGTCACCACGTTCGACGACAAGGGTTTCCGCGTCGTCCAGCCCGAGCGCCCGAAGGCCGTCGACTGGGTGACGCTGCCCTACCCGGGCTTCGCGACCGACCTGCAGCCGTTCGCGGTGGCGCTCTCGGCGGTCTCCGAAGGCACGTCGATGATCACCGAGAACGTCTACGAGGCGCGGTTCCGGTTCATCGAGGAGATGATCCGGCTCTCCGGCGACGCCCGCACCGACGGCCACCACGCCGTCGTCCGCGGTGTCGACCGGCTCTCCAGCGCGCCGGTGTGGGCCTCGGACATCCGCGCGGGCGCCGGACTGGTGCTGGCCGGGCTGTGCGCGGACGGCGTCACCGAGGTCTGGGACGTCTTCCACATCGACCGCGGCTACCCGTACTTCGTGGAGAACCTCAACCGCCTCGGCGCCCGCGTCGAGCGCGTAGGCGGCGAACCCGAGCGCTCGTAGTACACAGTCGAGTAACCTCGTATACAAGGTTTGCGAGGTTAGGGGTCTGCGATGACGGCACTACCCGACTGGATGGTGCTCCCGCCTGAGGGCTTGACCGTTGCCGCCTATGAGGCGCTGCCCGAAGATGTCTGCCGCAGCATTGAGGTTGTCGATGGAGCGATCGTCGTGAATCCGGCTCCGCGCCGCCCCCACCAGAAGATCATCCGCCGTCTTTCCTACGCGCTGGAAGCGGCTTGCGGGCCGGAGTTCGCCGTCGAGTTCGACGTCGATCTCCGGCTCCGTGATGTGCCCCTGCTCAATCGGCGCCCCGATCTGGTGATTTACGAGTCGTCCTTGGACGCTGACGCGGTGCTCCGCCCGGAGCACTGCAAGCTCGTCGTCGAGGTGATGTCTCCTGGTTCGGTCACGGCCGACCAGACCGACAAACCGGCCGAGTACGCGGCCGCCAGGATTCCGTATTTCTGGCGGGTCGAAAACGAGACGGACGATGTCCGCGGGCTGAAGGTGTTCTGCTACCAGCTCGATCCGACCACCAGGACCTACGCGTCCGCGGGAATCCACAAGCGGAAACTCGAGGTTTCCGAGCCGTTCGACTTCGCCCTCGACCTGGCCGAACTGCTCTGAAGCCGGGTCAGACCTTGGCGCCCAGCGCGCGGAGGAACAGGTCGGCGAGGCGGTCCAGGTAGTCCGGGCCCAGCGGGGCCTGGCGCACCACGAGACGCCAGTACATCGGCGCGGCGAGCAGGTCCATGGCCATCTCGAGGTCGGTGTCCCCGGGGAGTTCGCCGCGGGCGATGGCGCGGCGCAGCATCGCTTCGGCGCGTTCCCGCCGGGGGACGCCGATGGCGTGACGCGTGCGTTCGGCCTGCTCGACGGTTCGCGCGCCTTCGGCGACCAGATCGGGAAAAATGCGCGAGAACTGCGGGTGGGTTATCCACTCGTGGAACGCTTCCAGCGTCAGCAGCAGGTCGCCCCGCAATGAGCCGGTGTCCTCGACGTCGGCGCGGGCCACGCTGAACTCCGACACCACCGCCGTCACCATTTCCTGCTTCGACGACCACCGCCGGTACAAGGCGCTCTTGCCGACGCTCGCGCGTTTCGCGACGGCTTCCATGGACAGCCGTCCGTAGCCCTGCTCGGCGAGTTCGTCGAGGACGGCGTCGGTGATGGCCTGGGTGACCTCGGGCTGCAGTACGGCGGCACCGGTCGGCTTGCGGGGGCTCATACGGGCCAGTGTAACGGGTGGACGGGACGGTACCGTCCCGTGTATGTTCGACGTCGGGACGGGCCCGTATCGTCCAAACGTTGAAGGAGTTTCCATGCGACCTCGTGAGCTGGTCGAGTACGCGCTGAACCTGTTGCTCGCCAAGAACATGTCCGCGTTCGCCGGACTGTGGGCCGAGGACGGCGTGCTGGAGTTCCCGTTCGCTTCGCCCGGATACCCGAGCCGTCTCGACGGCCGTGCCGCGATCCACGAGTACCTGCGGGACTACCCGGCCGTCGTCGACATCCGCGCGATCACCAGGCAGCAGATCCACGAGACCGTCGACCCGGCCGTGGTGATCGCGGAGTTCGCGGTCGCCGGCGTCGCGGTCCACACCGGGCGGCCGTACCGGCTGAGCTACATCGCGGTCGTCACCGTGCGGGACGGCGAGATCCGGCATTACCGCGACTACTGGAGCCCGCTCGCCGCGGCCGAGGCGCTCGGCGGTGTGGACGAACTCATGGCGGCGTTCGCAGGTGGTCGCGATGCCTGACGTCCTCGTCCTCGGCGCCACCGGGACCACCGGCAGCCGGGTGCTCGCCGGGCTGCGCGAGCGCGGTGTGAAAACCCGTGCGGCAACACGGAAACCCGTCGAGCCCGGCCAGATCCGGTTCGACTGGACCGATCGCTCCTCGCACGCCGACGCGGTCCGCGACGTCCGCGCGGTGTACCTCGTCGCGCCGATCGGGGTCGCCGAGCCGCTGTCTCTGGTCGAGCCGTTCGTGGCCGACGCGCGGACCGCGGGCGTCCGCCGCGTCGTCCTGCTCAGCTCGTCCGCGGTCACCGAGGACACTCCGGGGCTCGGTGCGTTGCAACGCCTGGTGCGCACGGAAATGCCGGAGTGGACGGTGCTTCGCCCGTCGTGGTTCATGCAGAACTTCACCGGCGAGCACCTGGTGGCACAGGGAGTCCGGGCCGGCGAGATCGTCACGGCGACCGGTGACGCCCGGGTTGCCTTCGTCGACGCCGCCGACATCGCGGCCGTCGCGGTCCGCGCGCTGACCGACGGCGAACCGCACAACACCGATCACGTCGTCACCGGCCCGGAGACGCTGAGCTACGCCGAAACGGCCGAGATCATCGCCCGCCATACCGGACGTCCGGTGCGGCACCGCACCGTCACACCGGACGAGTTCGCCGAGCGGCTGAGGAACGACGGCCTGCCCGCCGAGTACGCCGCGATGCTCGCCGCGCTGGACGAGTACATCGAGCGCGGCGCCGAAGACCGTGTCACCCAGACCGTCGAACGGGTCACCGGAACCCCGGCCCGTTCGTTCCGCACCTTCGTGAAAGAGGAGATCCGATGAAGCAGCTCATGTTCGAAGACGACGCCCAGTTCTGGTTCGAGACCGTGCGCCTGTTCAGCCACGCCGCGTACGGCGGCGCGGACTTCGGCGAGGTTCTCGCCGCGGCGTCCCAGGTCAAGCCGGGTGACTACGACAGCTGGCACGACGCCTACCTCGCGCTGGCCGATCGCCTGGCGGAGGAAGCCAAGTCGGCGCGCCCGGTGACCGAACGGGACCTCCTGATGCGGGCCTCGACCTACTACTTCTCGGCGGGATTCTTCCTGCACGGCAACCCGGCCGACCCACGGATCAACCACTCGTACGACCGGAGCGCGGAGACTTTCCGCCGCGCGGTGGAGCTGTTCGGCCCCGCCATCGAACCGGTCGAAATCCCTTACGAGGGCACGGTTCTGCACGGTTACCTCTACCGCGCGCCCGGCGACGGCCCGAAGCCGACGCTGGTGATGCACAGCGGGTTCGACGGCAGTGCGGAGGAACTGCACTACTTCGGCGCGCTCGCCTGCGTCGAACGCGGCTATCACGTGCTGACCTTCGACGGTCCGGGGCAGCCGAGCGCGATCCGCCGCGGGCTGGTCTTCCGGCCGGACTGGGAGAACGTCGTCGGCCCGGTGCTCGACTTCCTGGCCGATGTGCCCGGTGTCGACCAGGAAAAGATCGCGCTGCTCGGGGTGAGCCTCGGCGGCGAGCTCGCGCCCCGCGCCGCGGCGTTCGAGCCCCGGCTGGCCGCGCTGGTCGCGGTGGACGGCGTCTACGACGCGGCTTCGGTCCTGCCCTCCTTCCTGAAGTGGGACCGCGCGGAGATCGTGCGCCGCGCCAACGCCGAGCGTGACGACGAACTCGACGGAATCCTCGCCGCGGCAAGGGAAGCGAGCCCGACCATGCGCTGGGCGACTGACCACGGCCGGTACGTCATGGGTGCCGCGAGCGACCGCGAGTTCGTCGCCAAGTACCTCCAGTACACGCTCGAAGACGGCGTCGCCGAGCGGATCACCTGCCCGGTGCTCGTGTGCGAGGCCACGGAGGATCTGTTCTTCAACGGCGACGACGAAATCAAGCCCGAACCGCAGCGGCTGTACGAGCACCTGACCGCGCCGAAGACGTTGCTGACGTTCACCGCCGAGGAAGGCGCCGACGCGCACTGTCACGCCGGTGCGATGCGCCTGGCCGCCGGCCGCATCTACGACTGGCTGGACCGGACGCTCTAGTTCTCCACCGCGAGCGCTGCGCCGAAGCCGATCAGGGCGGTGCCGGTGACTCCGTCGAGCGCGCGACGGACCCGGCGCCGCTCCAGCCAGGCACGGACGCGGTGCACGAAGAACAGCAGCACCAGCAGCCAGCCTGTGCCCAGCACCGCGACGGTGTACGCGAGCGCCAGCGCGTCCCAGGTGGTGGTGCGGCCCGGGTCGAGGAACTGCGGCAGCACCGACAAGTAGAGCACCAGGACCTTGGGATTGGTGATGTTGGACAGGAACCCCTCGCGCCAGCGCCGGAACCCGCTCGCCTTCCGGCGCTGGGTCTCGGTGACGCCCGTGTAGTCGCCGCGCCAGGCGCCGCGCAGCGCCTGGAAGCCGAGGAAGAGCAGGTAGGCCGCACCGAGCCATTTGAGCGTGAGGAAGACCGGCTGCGACCTCGCGATGACGACCCCGAGCCCGAGCGCGGCGGCGGTGCCTTGGACGGCGTTGCCCGCGAAGATCCCCGCGGTGGCGAGCAGACCGCCCTTCGTGCCGCCGGACAGCGCGTTCTTGAGCATCACCATCGTGTCCGGCCCCGGCGCGAGCACGATCAGCACGGCGATGACCAGGTAACTACCGTAAGAACTCCACGTCACGGCTGCCCACGCTAACTCTCGCGGCCGGACGGTGTCTCGCGGATTTCCGTCACAGCCCTTCTGACGCCTCCAGTCACGCGAGATCTCCGTCCAATCACGCGAGTTACGCCGCCAATCACGCGAGTGCGCCGTTACGGCACCTGCGCCGGGCCGCCCGCCGGGTCACACTGACGTGTCGGATTCCACTGAGTGCACTATGTTACCGGCCGGTATACTCGGCGAATCGTCCACCGGAGGTGCACCGTGCCCTATCCAACGGATCGTGAGCGGGACCGGCCATGGGTGATGCGCACCTACGCCGGGCACTCCTCGGCGGCCGCGTCCAACGAGCTGTACCGCCGCAACCTCGCCAAGGGCCAGACCGGCCTCTCGGTCGCCTTCGACCTGCCGACGCAGACCGGCTACGACCCCGACCACCCGCTCGCCCGCGGTGAGGTCGGCAAGGTGGGCGTCCCGGTCGCGCACATCGGTGACATGCGGCGGCTCTTCGACGGCATCCCGCTCGCCGAGGCCAACACGTCGATGACGATCAACGCGCCCGCCATGTGGCTGCTGGCGCTGTACGTCTCCGTGGCGCGCGAACAGGCCGAAGCCGAAGGACGCGACATCGACGAGGTGCTCGCCAAGCTCACCGGCACCACGCAGAACGACATCATCAAGGAGTACCTGTCCCGCGGGACGTACATCTTCCCGCCGGGGCCGAGCCTGCGGCTGATCACCGACATGATCGCGTGGACCGTGCACCACGTGCCGAAGTGGAACCCGATCAACATCTGCAGCTATCACCTGCAGGAGGCCGGGGCGACGCCGACGCAGGAGGTCGCCTACGCGCTGTGCACCGCGATCGCCGTCCTCGACGCCGTCCGCGATTCCGGCCAGGTCGACGAGGGCGACATGGCCAAGGTCGTCGCGCGGATCTCGTTCTTCGTCAACGCCGGTGTGCGGTTCGTCGAGGAGATGTCCAAGATGCGCGCGTTCACCGCGCTCTGGGACGAGATCACGCGCGATCGTTACGGCGTAACGGATCCGAAGGCGCGGCGGCTGCGTTACGGCGTCCAGGTCAACTCGCTGGGCCTGACCGAGGCGCAGCCGGAGAACAACGTCCAGCGCATCGTGCTGGAGATGCTGGCCGTGTCGCTTTCCCGTGGCGCGCGGGCCCGCGCGATCCAGTTGCCGGCGTGGAACGAGGCGCTCGGCCTGCCGCGTCCGTGGGATCAGCAGTGGGCACTGCGGATGCAACAGGTTCTCGCGTTCGAGACGGATCTGCTGGAGTACGAGGACATCTTCGACGGTTCGTACGTCATTCAGGCCAAAGTGGACGAAATCGTCGCGGGCGCGCGCGAGGAGATCGCGCGCGTGCAGGACCTCGGCGGCGCGGTCGCGGCGGTCGAGAGCGGCTACATGAAGTCGCAGCTGGTCACCTCGCTCGCGGAGTACCGCCGCGGGATGGAGAACGGCGAGCGGATCCTGGTCGGGGTCAACAAGTTCGAGACCACCGAGCCCTCACCGCTGCAAGCCGAAGGCGCCAAGGCGATCGAGACCGTCGACCCGGCGGTGGAGAAGGCCGCGGTCGCCGCGATCGAGGAATGGCGGACGCAGCGCGACAACGCCGCCGTCGAACGATCCCTGGCGAAGCTGCGCGAAAAGGCCGAGACGACGGAGAACCTGTTCGAGGCCACTGTGGACTGTGCGCGGGCCGGGGTCACCACCGGCGAGTGGTCGGCCGCGCTGCGTGAGGTGTTCGGCGAATACCGGGCGCCGACGGGAGTGTCCGCCTCGGCGGCCGCGGGCTCGGGCGATCCCGGGCTGGAGCGGGTCCGCGAACGGGTCAGGGCCACCGAGGCCGAACTCGGCGAGCGCCTGCGCATCCTGGTCGGGAAACCCGGGCTGGACGGACATTCCAACGGTGCCGAGCAGGTCGCCGTCCGTGCCCGCGACGTCGGTTTCGAGGTCGTCTACCAGGGCATCCGGCTCACCCCGGAGCAGATCGTCGCGGCAGCCGTGCAGGAAGGCGTGCACGTGGTGGGGCTGTCCGTGCTGTCCGGTTCGCATCTCGAAGTCGTGCCGAACGTGGTGGACGGCCTGCGGGCGGCGGGTGCCGGCGACATCCCGGTGATCGTCGGCGGCATCATCCCGCCGGACGACGAGCAGCTGCTGCTCGAACGCGGGATCGCGCGGGTGTTCACGCCGAAGGACTACGAGCTGACCGACATCATGGACGGCATCGTGAGTCTTGTGCGGGAGCGGCACGGACTCGGCGCCTGAACGCGATTCATCGGAAAATTACCCAGAAAACTGGCAACACGTTTATGATTTTCGAAACGCGGCCGCGAGGTAACGGGCCGAGAAGGAGTGGACACTTACCGTTTCCAACGGTCAATTTCCGGTAACGGCGGGCGGTGATCATTCCGCTCACCGTGCTTTGTTCCGGTGCGGCACCTACGTTCGGTTCACCCAGAATGGATCGAAACGAGGTGCTGTCATGAAGCACGGCGAGTGGTCCCGGCGTGACTTTTTCCGCCGTTCGGCGGTGTTGGGCGCCGCCGCGATCGGTGGTCCCGTCCTGTTGTCCGCGTGCACGTCGACGTCCTCCGGTGACGCGCTGCAGGCGGCGAAGAGCGCCAAGAAAATCAAGATCGGCATCGCGAACGAATCCCCGTACGGATTCACCGACCAGAGCGGGCGAGTCACCGGCGAAGCGCCCGAGGTCGCGCGCGCGGTGTTCAAGGCAATGGGCATCGACGCCGTCGAGGCCGAGGCGGTGTCCTTCGACCAGCTGATCCCCGCGCTCAACGCGAAGAAGTACGACGTCGTCGCGGCCGGGATGAACATCACCCAGAAACGCTGTGGCCAGGCGGCTTTCTCGCTGCCGGACTATTCGGCGCTGACGGCTTTGCTGGTGCCGAAGGGCAATCCGCAGCAGGTACTGAAGTTCGAGGACATCAAGGCGAAGAAGGTCAAGGTCGCGGTGCTCTCGGCGGCCGTGGAGAAGGGCTACGCCACCGACTCCGGGGTGCCCGAGGACCAGATCACCACCCTGGACTCCCAGGACAACCTGCTGCGCGCGGTCACCGACGGCCGGGTCTACTGCGCCGCGCTCACCGACATCTCGCTCAAGGACCTGCTGAAGAAGAATCCCGGCGCGGCCGCCGAGGTTACGCAGGGATTCGACCCGATGAAGGACGGCAAACCGGTGATCTCGGCGGGCGGTTTCGTCTTCCGCACCAGTGACACCTCGCTGCGGGACGCCTTCAACGCCGAACTGAAGAAGCTGCACGACGGCGGGGAATGGGCCAGGATCGTCGCTCCGTTCGGCTTCACCGAGGCGAACCTGCCGAAGCCGGACGTGACCACCGAAAAGCTGTGCGCCGCGTAACGGGTGGCGCGTCATGTCAAACGTGTCGCACATCGTCACGTCCGTCCTCAGTGGACTGACCGCGACGGTTGAAGCTGCCCTCGGCGGCATAGCGCTCACTGTGGTGCTCGCCCTCGTCGCCGGTCTCGCGCTGCTCTCGCCGTCGCGGATCGTCCGGGGCATCGCGCGGCTGTACGTCGAAATCTTCCGTGGCACCTCGGAAGTCGTGCAGTTGTTCTGGCTGTTCTTCGTGCTGCCCGTGCTCGTCGGTTTCCAGCTCGTGCCGCTGTTCGCGGGCATCCTCGTGCTGGGCCTCAACCACGGCGCGTACGGCGCGGAGATCGTGCGGGGCGCGGTGCGGTCGGTGCCGAAGGAACAGTACGAGGGCGCGATCGCGCTCAACCTGACGCCGGCGCAGCGGATGACCAGGGTGATCCTGCCGCAGGCGTTCGTGGAAATGCTGCCCCCGTTCAACAACCTGTTCATCCAGCTGCTCAAGAGCACCGCGCTGCTGTCGTTCATCTCGGCGGGCGAGATCGCCGAACAGGGTGAGCTGCTGCGGCCGGTGTTCGGCGCGGACATCGTCTGGATCTACGCCACCGAACTCGTGCTCTACCTGCTGCTCGCGATCCTGATCACGATCGGGATGCGGGCGCTGGAGCGAGCGTCGGCGCGGCGTCTCGGCCGGACGCCGCCGTCGCGGACCAAGGCCGTCGCCTCGGCGGGAGGTGTGTGATGAACTGGAGCTGGCAGGCGGCGTTCGACTCGCTTCCCTTGCTGCTCAAGGGTTTGCTCGTGACGGTCGAGCTCACGCTGCTGGGCTCGGCGCTGGCCTACGCACTCGGCCTCGTACTGGCGATTCTGCGCCGCGCGCGGATTCCCGTGCTGTCCCAGGCGATCTGGCTGTTCATCGAGTTCGTGCGCAGCACCCCGTTGCTGATCCAGGTGTTCGTCCTGTTCTGGCTGGTGCCGCCGGTGACCGGGTTCAAGATGTCCGCCTTCGTCACCGGGGTGGTGGCGCTCGGGGTGCACTACGCGACCTACGCGGCCGAGGTGTACCGGGCGGGGATCGAGGCCGTCCCGAAAGGACAGTGGGAGGCCGCGGTCGCGCTGAACCTGCCGCGGGCGCGCACGTGGCGTGCGGTGATCCTGCCCCAGGCGATCCCGCGGGTGCTACCCGCGCTGGGCAACTACACCATCTCGATGTTCAAGGAAACCCCGCTGCTGCTGGCGATCGGCGTGCTGGACGTGCTGTACCAGGCGAAAGCGGTGGGCGCGGACACTTTCCGCGTCGTCGAGCCCTACACCATGGCCGGGGTGCTCTTCCTCCTGGTGAGCCTGCCCGCCTCGATACTGGTCCGGAGATTGGAACGCCGCCGTGTCCACAGTGCCTGATCCCCACGCGATGATCCGGTTTTCCGGGGTGGTCAAGAAGTTCGGCGCCAACGTCGTGCTCGACGATCTCGATTTCTCCGTCGCGCCGGGGGAGTTCGTCTCGCTGATCGGCCCGAGCGGCTCCGGGAAGACGACGATCCTGCGGCTGCTGATGACCTTGGAAAAGGCCGACGACGGCACGATCGAGGTCTGCGGCGACTATCTGAGCCATATGCGCAAGGGTGACAAGCTCGTGCGCGCGGACGAGAAGCACCTGCGCGAGATGCGCCGGCGCATCGGGATGGTGTTCCAGCAGTTCAACCTGTTCCCCAACATGAACGTGCTGCGCAACATCACCGAGGCGCCGGTCCGCTCGCTCGGCCTCGCCGTCGACGAGGCCGAGGCGCGGGCACTCGACCTGCTGGACATGGTCGGGCTGTCGGACAAGGCCCAGGCGCACCCCACCCAGCTGTCCGGTGGCCAGCAGCAGCGGGTCGCCATCGCGCGGGCGCTCGCGATGCGGCCCGACGTGCTGCTGCTGGACGAGGTGACCTCCGCGCTCGACCCGGAGCTCGTCGCGGACGTCCTGCGGGTGCTGCGGGACATCGCGACCAGCACGGACATCACTATCCTGTGCGTGACCCACGAAATGCAGTTCGCCCAGGACGTTTCGGACCGGGTGATGATGTTCGACCACGGCCGGGTGCTCGAGGACGCCGCGCCGGAGAAACTGTTCAGCGAGCCCGAACACGAGCGGACCCGGCGGTTCCTGAAGGCGGTGATCGACCGCGAGTGAGCGACGGCTGCCTCGGCGGCAGCCGGCAGGCCACAGCGAGCAGCCCGCTGCCCGATCGCACCACGGCCCGTCGACGAAGGGGCAGACCGGCTCGACCGGCGGGCCGTGAGGTGATGTCCTCGAACCGGGCGTCCGGACGAACGTGCCGCCGGGGTTCCACGGTGGCTCGCCGTTCGCCGCTCCGGCTCGTCCGGGAAGCCGGGTTCGCGCCACCCGGCTCCCCGGGCGATCAGTGGTCTCGGGCTCAGCGGAGTCCCGCGAGAACGTCCTTTGTGGACTTCACGGTCGCGAAGCCGCCGCCGTGCAGGTTCGCGGCGGTCGTGCGGTTCAGCTCGTCCGCGGTCACCACGGCGCCGTCCGGTCCTTCGAGGTCGAAGGTGTAGGTGGCGTCGAGGGCGAAAGTGACGTCGTAGCCGAGGTTTCCGCCCATCCGCGCGGTGGTTTCGCAGCAGAAGTTCGTCTGGATCCCGGCCAGTACGAAGCTCGTGATGCCCCGGGTTTCGAGCCACCCGTCCAGATCGACGTCGCCGATGAACGCCGAGTTCACCTTCTTGCCGAACACCAGGTCCGGCCGGGCGCCGTCGAGTTCGGCCTTGAAGTCGTTACCCGGCTGCCCGGGGCGCAGCGGCGAGTCCGGTTTCGCCGAGTCGTGGTGTACGAGGACGACCGGAAGCCGTCGTTCCTGCCAGGCGTCGAGGAGCGCCTTGATGTTGGCTTCGGCGCCGGGATTGTTGCGTGGGCCCCAGAAATCCGGGGCGTCGAAACCGCGCTGGACGTCGATCAGGATCAGTGCCGTGTTCGTCATGCTCCCGAGTTTCGCGGGACGTGGCCGCCGCAGGGGAGTGGCAGAAGACGCGCGATGCGGTACTTTTCTGCCATGCACACGATCGGGGTACTGCTGCTGCCGGGCACCCGGATGTTCGACGTCGGGGTGATCGGCGAGGTCTGGGGCCAGGACCGGACCGCGAGCGGAATCGGGCCGTTCGAGCTGCGCTGGTGCAGCCCCGGCCGGGTGCGCACGGCGCTGCACCCGGCCGGTGACCTCGCGGCCACGCACGGGCTCGCCGGGCTCGGCGGCTGCGACCTCGTGCTCGCGCCGGGCCGCGTGGACCCGCGCGGCGACGTCCCGAAGGTCGCCGTCGCGGCGCTGCGCCGGGCCCATCGCGCGGGCAGCGTCGTCGCGTCGCTCTGCTCGGGTGCGTTCACCCTGGCCGCCGCCGGACTGCTCGACGGCCATGCCGCGACGACGCACTGGTCGCTCTTCGCCGACCTCGAACGCGTCGCGCCCGAGGCGCGTCTCGAGCCGGATGTCCTGTACACCGACGACGGCGACATCCTGACCTCGGCGGGCGTGGTCGGCGGGCTCGACCTGTGCCTGCACCTGGTCCGCCGCGACCACGGCGCCGACGTGGCGGCGACCCTGGCCCGCCGCTTGGTCATGCCGCCAGCCAGGGAAGGCGGTCAGCGCCAGTACGTCGAGAACCCCTTGCCGGCCAGGCCGTCCCGTCCGGGTATGACGTCCACAATGGACTGGGCGATGGCGCGGCTCGGCGAGGACATCGGGGTGGACGACCTGGTCGGGCACGCGGGCATGAGCGAGCGCACTTTCCACCGCGAGTTCGCCGCGGCCACCGGGGTCACGCCGGGACGGTGGCTGCGGGTCCAGCGGGTGCGGTACGCGCAGCGGCTGCTGGAGACCACCGAGCTGCCGGTCGAGCGGGTCGCCGAGCGGTCCGGGCTGGGGACCGCGGGGAACCTGCGGCGCCGGATGCGGACCGAGGTCGGCGTCGGGCCGGACTCCTACCGGCGCACGTTTCGTTCCCGCGCCGTGGGGGCTACCGTCGGATCATGGCCGAGTACGAGCACATCCTCGTGAAGCGGGACGGCGAGACCGTCACCGTCACCATGAACCGCGCTTCGCGGCGGAACTCGCTGTCCGCCGAGCACCTCGCCGAGCTGCTCGCGGCGTTCCGCGAGATCGGGAAGACCGACGCGACCGGCATCGTGCTGGCCGGGGCCGGGCCGGTGTTCTCCGCCGGGCACGACTTCGGCGACGTCGCCGCGCGGGACCTGCCGGGGGTACGCGAGCTGCTGAAGCTGTGCACCGACCTGATGCACACGATGCAGTCGGTGCCGCAGGTCGTGATCGCGCGCGTGCACGGCCTCGCGACCGCCGCCGGCTGCCAGCTCGTGGCGTCGTGTGACCTCGCCGTGGCGGCGGAATCGGCCGGTTTCGCGCTGCCGGGCGGGAAAGGCGGCTGGTTCTGCCACACCCCGGCCGTCCCGGTCGCGCGGGCCGTCGGCCGCAAGCGCCTGATGGAGCTGGCGCTGACCGGCGACGTCGTCAACGCCGCCACCGCGCTGCACTGGGGCCTGGTGAACCGGGTCGTCCCGGACGACGAGCTGGACGACACCGTCGCCGGGTTACTGGCGCGGGCGACCAGGGGCAGCCGGGCGAGCAAGGCGCTCGGCAAGCAGACGCTGTACGCCCAGTTGGACCGTCCCGAAGCCGATGCCTACACGATCGCGCTGGAGGTCATGGCCGCGGCGTCCCAGCTCCCCGGCGCCCGCGAAGGCATGGCCGCGTTCCTCGAAAAGCGCCACCCCTCCTGGCCGGACTGACGTGAGCCGAAGGGGACTTTCCTCGCGTCGCATGCGAGGAAAG
>NZ_JBHYIK010000100.1:21628-25964 GCF_042739735.1 Amycolatopsis sp. NPDC059027
TGGGGGGTTTTTTTTTTTTTAATCCCCCCGCCCCGGGCGGTTCTTGCGGTGCGGCGGGGGGTAGTCCCGGCGGGCGCCGGCCTCTAACCCCCCCCTTCAGCGCGTCCGTTCGTGGAGCAGGAAAAGGGCGTAGGCGGCAAGGGACTGGGCGTCGGTGAGCTCGCCCGCGGCGATCATCTTCTCGACCTCTTCGCGATGGAACCAGGCCGTGCGCATGTCCTGTTCCTCGTGCTCGCGCTCGGGATCGCCTTCGGTGAGCCCGGTCGCCAGGTAGACGTCGCCGCGCTGGCTGGACGTCCCGGGGGCGAGGTCGATCCGGCCCAGGTGGGTGAGCGTCTCCGCGGTCAGCCCGGTTTCCTCGCGCAGTTCGCGGGCGGCCAGCTCCAGCCGGGGCATCTCGGCGAGGTCGGGGGCGGTTCCCTGCGGGAACTCCCAGCGGCGCAGGCCGATCGGATAACGGAACTGCTCGACCAGGTGCAGCCGTTCGCCGTCGAACGGGATGACGAGAGCGAAGGTCGGTTTGTCGACAACGCCGTAGATGCCGGGGCTGCCGTCCGGTCGCCGGATCATGTCCTCGCGCACGGTCATCCAATTGTTCCGGTACACCTCGCGGGACGCGACACGCTGAATGGGGTCCACTCACCCAGTATCACCGAGCCTGTCCTACCCTCGGCGGGTGCGTCTCGTGATCGCTCGCTGCCAGGTCGACTACGCCGGCAGGCTGACAGCCCATCTGCCCATGGCCACCCGGCTGCTGCTCGTCAAGGCCGACGGTTCGGTGTCGGTGCACTCCGACGACCGCGCCTACAAGCCGTTGAACTGGATGAGTCCGCCGTGCTGGCTGATCGAGGACGGCAAGCTCTGGATCGTCGAGAACAAGCAGGGCGAGAAGCTCGTCATCAGCATCGACGAGATCTACCACGACCACGTCCAGGAACTCGGCGCCGAACCGGGGCTGCAGAAGGACGGCGTCGAGGCGCACCTGCAGGAACTGCTCGCCGAGCACATCACGACTCTCGGCGAAGGACACACGCTGGTGCGGCGCGAGTTCCCGACCGCGATCGGGCCGGTCGACATCATGGCGCGCGACGCGGACGGCCGCAGCGTCGCCGTCGAGATCAAGCGGCGGGGCGAGATCGACGGCGTCGAGCAGCTGACCCGCTACCTCGAACTGCTCAACCGCGATCCGCTGCTGGCGCCGGTGCAGGGCGTGTTCGCCGCGCAGATCATCAAGCCGCAGGCCCGCACGCTCGCCGAGGACCGCGGCATCCGCTGCCTGACCCTGGACTACGACGCGTTGCGCGGCATCGAATCCGACGAATTCCGCCTCTTCTGAGCGTCAGGGCAGCGAGTCCGGCAGCCCGAACGCCGGGAAGTGCTCGGCGCCGACGAACGAGGTGACGTCGGCGATGCGCCCGTCGCGCAGCGTCAGGACGTTGATCGACCACGGCAGGTGCGGCGCGTCGGCGTGCTCGCCGAGGTAACAGGCCACGGCGGGCTGGCCGTTGGCGCTGGTGCTCAGGTGCCGCCAGCTGGGGCAGCGGGTCAGCGGGATCTCGACGGCGAAGTCCATGACGGCTTCGATGCCGCGGTACCAGTGCCGCAGCGGCGGCATCGACCAGGTGACGTCCTCGGTGAGCAGCGCGACCAGCGCGTCGGCGTCGCCTCGTTCCAGCGCACCGGCGTATCCGGTGACGATCTCCCGGACGCGGGTGTCGTCGATTTCGCGCAGTGCCCGCTGTTGGGTACGGGCTGGGACCTTTTCGGCGACGATCTTGCGCGCGCGTTGCAGCGCGCTGTTCACCGACGCGGTGGACGTCGCCATCGTGTCGGCGATTTCGGCGGCGGAGAAGCCGAGGACGTCGAAAAGCAGGAGTGCCGCGCGCTGGTTGCCCGGCAGGTGCTGGCAGGCGGCGACGAAGGCGAGTTCGACGGCTTCGCGTTGTTCGTACCGGGCGTCCGCGCCACCCGTCAGCCCCGCGTCGGGATAAGGACCGAGCCACGCGACGTCGTTCAGCGGGGCGTTGTCGAGGACGGCGCGGTCGCTGGACGGGCCGAGGTCGATGGGCAGCGCCCGCCGCCCGCGGCTCTCGACCAGATCGAGGCACGTCCGGGTGGTGACGGTGTAGAGCCACGACCGCAGCGAGCTGCGGCCCTCGAAACGCGCCAGTCCCCGCCAGGCTCGCACGAGCGCGTCCTGCAGCGCGTCGTCCGCGTCGTGCACGGAGCCGAGCATGCGGTAACAGTGCGCGTGTAGTTCGCCGCGCAACGGCTCGACGAGACGGGTGAACGCGTCGTCGTCGCCTTCGCGAGCACGAGCCAGATCGGGGTCCCCGACGGTCTGCGAAGAAATTTCGCTCACAAGCGATGATTCTGCCCCAGTGCGGGAGTCACTTACCGGTGAACACGCATTCCAGGCGCTTGACCAGGAGGATTCCATGACCGCCACTCCCACCGTCACCACGGCGACGCTCCGGGTTCCCGACGCGCGGCTGCACTACGAACTGCGCGGCGAAGGCCCGCTCGTGGTGCTCGTCGGGGCGCCGATGGACGCCCGGTCGTTCGCGCCGCTGGCCGATCTGCTCGCCACCGACTACACCGTGCTCACCACGGACCCGCGCGGCATCTTCCGCAGCACGGTCGACGACCGTGAGCAGGACTCGACGCCCGAGATGCGCGCGGACGACCTCGCGCGGCTCATCGCCCACGTCGACGCCGGCCCGGCCACCGTGCTCGGCTCCAGCGGCGGCGCCGTCAGCGCGCTGGCTCTCGTGCAAGGCCATCCCGAACGCGTCCGGACGGTCATCGCGCACGAACCGCCGTCGCTCGGCCTGCTCGACGACCGCGAGCAGCTGTACGCGGGGTCCGAGGAGATCATCGACACCTACCTCGCGGGCGACCCCGTCGGTGCGATGCGGAAGTTCCTCGCACAGGCGAACATCGTCATGCCGGAGCCGGTGTTCCAGCAGGTCTTCGGCGGCGAACGCGACGCGCAGCAGATCGCGGACGACGACTTCCAGTACCAGCACATGATGCGTCCCACCGTGCGCTGGCAGCCGGATCTCGCCGCGCTGCGCGCGACCGCGGTCCGGATCGTGGTCGGCATCGGCGAGGAGTCGGGTGGCCAGGTCTGCGAGCGCACCTCGGAAGCGCTGGCCGCCGGGCTCGGCATCGAGCCCACGAGGTTTCCCGGTGACCACATCGGTTTCGCCGAGGATCCCGCTGCGTTCGCGACCCGGCTGCGCGCGGTACTGAGCGGGAACTGACGAACCTGCCCGGAGTGTCCACAGTGGATACTCCGGGCACGCTCATCGCGTTGTGCTCAGCCGAAGACGTCCTGATGTAGCCGGACGAAGTCGGCGAAGCCGAGCGCCTGATGGCCGGTGAGGTCGGGCACGGTGGAGGTGACCGTGTCCGCGCCGCCGTCCCGGTAGGCGCGGGCGACCTCGATCAGCGCGTCGACCTGGAATTCGGGCATTCCACGGCTCAGCATCCCGGCGCGGGCCTCGTCGTCCGAGAGGCCGACGTAGCGCACCGGCCTGCCGAGGACCTCGGAGAAGACCGACGCGGCCTCGTCGTACGTCAGCGCTCGCGGCCCGGTGATGTCGTAGACGCGGCCGTCGTGCCCTTCGGAGGTGAGCACCCGCGCCGCGACCTCGGCGATGTCGCCGACGTCGACGAAGCTGATCGGCGCGGCGACCAGTGGCTGGCTGAACACGCCCGCTTCCCGGATCGACGGCTGGCGCAGGAAGTTCTGCAGGTAGAAGTTGGGCCGCAGGAACGTCCACGGCAGCCCGGACTCGCGGAGCGCCCGCTCGGCGGGCCAGTGCAGGTGGGCGATCGGCGTGAGCAGTTCGTCGGCTCGCCAGACGGACAGCTTGACGACGCGTACGCCCGCCGCGCGGGCCGCCTCGACCACGGCGAGTTCGTGCGCCGTCTGCTCCGGGCCGGTCGCGGCGAGCAGGAACACGGCGCGGACACCCGCGAACGCGGGTCCGAGAGTGGCGGGCACCGCCAGGTCGACGGTCACCGCATCCTGCCCGGACCGGATCGCCGCGTCGGTCTTGCGCGGATCGCGGTAGGCGGCGCGCGTGGCCACCCCGTCGGCTTTCAGGCGCGTCAGCAGTGCGGTTCCCACGTTCCCGCCCGCGCCGGTCACCAGAATCATCGTCATCTCCCCAGGTTGTGGCCCTGAGTCTGCCAGAAACCGGGGAACGTCCGGCACGATTTCGCCTGTGCGTTCGCGGGTCTCGCGTCGTGAGCCGTGAGTGCCACATCGGTTCCGCAACCGGGTCGCGCACGGGGATCCACCGGTGTTCGGATGAGGCCAGCACGG
>NZ_JBHYIK010000101.1:0-23832 GCF_042739735.1 Amycolatopsis sp. NPDC059027
CCGCGCGCGCGCGGGGCCCCCCGGGGGCGTCGTGCGCCGGGTGGGGGGGGGCGCGCGGGCGCGCCGCGGCGGCCCGCCCCGGCCCCCCCCCCCCCCCGCTACGTCCACAATGGACCGATCAGCAGCGCGAGTGCTGGATGGTCTTGTAGATGTCGACGCCGTTGAAGTCGGCGGGGTTGAACGTGAAGTGCCCACCCCAGTTGTACTTCGGCGGCGGGTTCCCGTCGTTCATGCGCGGGCTGTCGAACGTGCCCGCGCCGAACAGGTGATACCCGGCCGTGGTGTAGAAGTCGAAACTCGAGTGCCAGATGTCACCGGAGTGCGTGTGATAGGTGAACGTGGTCGCGCTCCAGTCGCCCGTCCCGTCCGAGCGGATGACCATGGTGCCGTTGTTCTGCTGGCAGTCGCCGACGTGCAGCTCGCCCCACACCGCGCTCTTCACCTCGAGCGTGCTCTTGGCCCCGGCCGGGCCGGGATCCGCCACGGCGGCCTGCGCGGCAGGAACCCCTGCCAGTAGCGCGATGCCGACGGCGGCGGTGACCAGCGCGGGCTTGAGCACCCGGGTCCTACGCTTCATGTTCTCCCCTATGCGGACTACCATCGACGGGGCGAATTCCCCGCACCAGGCGAGTATGTCGTCGCCGGGGCGCGGATCACGCACCCCAAAGGGCAGGTGCGCGTCCGGACTCTCCTGCCCGTCCCGGGCACCGGCCGGGCGGCTAAGAAGCCCAAGCCCCTTCGGTCACCGGGGAACGTCCGCGCAGCGGTTCCCACCAGTCGCGGTTGTCCGCGTACCAGCGGACGGTCTCCCGCACCCCGGCGCCGAACTCGACCTCCGGCCGCCAGCCGAGCTCCCGGCGGATCTTGCCGGAGTCCAGCAGATAGCGGCGGTCGTGTCCCGGCCGGTCCGGCACCTCCTTCTTCCACGACGCGGGCATGCCGAGCTCGGCCAGCACCAGGTCCGCGATCTCGTCCACGCTCGCCTCGACACCGGTGCCGACGTGATAGGTCTCGCCGACGCGGCCCCTCTCGAGCACCGCCGCCACGGCGCGGGCGTGGTCGAGCGCGTGAATCCATTCGCGACGGTGGTGTTTGGACGCGTAGACCGGCAGCGGCCTGCCGTCCAGCGCGTGCGTGACGAACAGCGGCAGCACCTTCTCCGGGAACTGGTGCGAGCCGTAGTTGTTGGCGCAGTTGGTGATCGTGACCGGCAGGCCGTAGGTCTCGTGGTAGGCGCGGACCGCGTGGTCGGCCCCGGCCTTGCTGGCGTTGTAGGGCGTGCGCGGCCGGTACGGCGACTCCTCGGTGAACGCCTGCTCGGCGTCGAGCGCGAGATCGCCGTAGACCTCGCAGGTGGAGATGTGATGGAAGCGGTCCACCCCGGCGCGGCGGGCGGCCTCCAGCAGGCTTTGCGTGCCGAGAACGTTGGTGCGGAAGAACAATCCGGGATCGAGCACGGCGAGACTGTTGTGCGACTCGGCCGCGAAGTTGACGATCACCTCGACGCGGTGCTCACGCAGCACCGGTTCGGCGTCGGCGATGTCCCCGCGCACGAAGGTGATCCGGTCCCGCACGTCGGCGAGGTTCGCCTCGTTGCCGGCGTAGGTCAGCGCGTCGAGGGCGACGACGTGGTCGCCGGGATGTTCGTGTACCCAGTGCCGGGTGAAGTGGGAGCCGATGAAGCCGGCCGCGCCGGTGACGAGTATCCGCATGTCAGCCTTCCTGGTCCGGTTCGGGGATGTTCGGTGCCACGCCGGGTGGTTCGGCGGCCGCCGTGGCGGGCCAGCCACGGAACTCCACGTCCAGCCGGAAGCGGTGACCCGCGTAGCGGTGTTCGGACAGGGCGATCGGCGTACCGTCCTGGCCGACGGCGAGCCGCCGGATCAGCAGGACGGGCGTGTGCTCCGGCAGTTCGAGCAGCTCCGCCTCCCGCTGCCCCGCGGTCGCGGCGGCGATACTCTGCCGGACGGTGGCGATCTGGTTTCCGTTGCGGCGCAAGGTTTCCCAGATCCCCGGATGTTCCGCGTCGGCCCGGCTGACCGGCGCCGCCAGCGCCAGCGGCACCCACTCGGTGACCACGTCGAGCGGGGTCGCGCCCGCGCGCCGCACCACTTGGGCCCGCAGTGTCTCGGCGTCGGCGGGAACGGCCAGCAACCGGGCGACGCCGCGCGGCGGGACGCCGTAGCCGTACTCGACGACCGTGCGGACGAGCGGGACCCCGGCGTCCGCGATCGCCGACGAGGCGTGCTGGAACGTGCCCAGCGCCAGCGACTGCCCGAACGACATGCCCGAAACGACGTACCAGCCCGCCCCCTTGCGGGAGGCCAGCAGTCCCTCGTCCCGCAGCTGTTCGAGCGCGCGCCGGACCGTCACCCGGCTGACGTCGTAACGGCGGCCCAGCTCGGCCTCGCTCTCCAGCGCCCCGGCCGGGCCGTGGTCGCCGAGCGCGATCCGTTCCCGCAGCTCACCCGCGAGCCACTGCGACCGCGAACCTGTCATAAACCTGTATCATACAGAAATGACAGGATGGGTCACGGCGTCCCCGGCTTCAGCAGACCCCGGCTGAACGCCTCGGCGACGGCCGCGGCGCGATCGCCGACGCCGAGCTTGCCGTAGATGTTCAGCAGATGGCTCTTGACCGTGGCCTCGCTGATGAACAGCTTCGCCGCCGCCTCCCGGTTCGTGGACCCGGCCGCCACCAGCTCCAGTACCTCGATTTCGCGGCGGCTCAACGGTCCCGTCGCCGGCGCCCGGAACCGGCTCATCAGCCGGGCGGCCACCGAGGGCGAGAGCACCGCGTCGCCCCGCGCGGCCGACCGGACCGCCCGCAGCAGCTCGTCGCGGGGCGCGTCCTTGAGCAGATATCCGGTCGCGCCCGCCTCGATCGCGGGCAGCACGTGGCTGTCCGTGTCGTAGGTGGTCAGGACCAGCACCCGCGCGGTGACGCCCTGTCTGGCCAGTTCGGTGATCGCGGCCAGCCCGTCCATCCCCGGCATCCGCAGATCCATCAGGACGACGTCGGGGGCCAGCTCCTTGGCCAGCCGCACCGCCTCGGCGCCGTCGGCCGCCGCCCCGAGCACCGCGAATTCCGGATCCCGCGCGAACATGCTGGCGAGTCCGTCCCGGACCACCGGATGGTCGTCGACGATCAACAGGGTGACCGGGCCTTCGGTGCCGGTCACGCGATCGACTCGCTTCGCGAGACAGTGCTCGATCCCTTTTGGCGCATGATATCCATGATTCGCTCGCAAGCTTCGCTCATGCGTGCGCTCCCGCGGGCTCGGCCGGGACGGACGCCGAGACCGCAGTGCCCGCCCCCGGTTCCGATTCGATCCGCACGGTACCCGCCAGTCCCTCGATCCGCTGGCGCATCGCGACCAGCCCGAACCCGCCGTCCATCCGCGCACCGCCCTCCACCGCCTGCTCGAAACCCCTGCCGTCGTCCCGGACGTCCAGCGCGACCTCCGTGTCCAAATAGGACAATGTCACGCCCACCCTTGTCGCCCCCGCGTGCTTGGCGACGTTGACCAGTGCCTCCTGCGCGACCCGCAGCAGCGCGAACTCCGCCTCCGGTCGCATCGGGCGGGCCTGCCCGGTCGTGGTGACCCGGGCCGGAATCCCGTGCAGTGCCGACCAGCGCTCGGCGACCTCCGCCACCGCCTCGGACAGCACGGCCGCCTGCAGCGGCGCCGGGCGCAGTTCGTGCACCGATCGCCGCGCCTCGGACAGGCTCTCGCGCGCCAGCCCGGTCGCGGTGCGCACGTGCCCGCGCCAGCCTTCCGGATCGTCGGCCGCGTGCTCGGCCGCCTGCAGCTGGGTGATGATCCCGGTGAGCCCCTGCGCCAGGGTGTCGTGGATTTCGCGCGCCATCCGCTGCCGTTCGCCGACCACGCCCGCCTCCCTCGCCTGGGCAAGCAACTGCTCCTGCAGTTCCGCATTTTCCGCCAGGGACGCCTCGAGCCTGCGGTTGGCCTCGGCCAGCTCCGCGAGCGTTCGCTTCCGCTCCTCGTTCTGGAGGTCGGCGCGCCAGGCGAACCAGGCGAACAGGCACAACGGCAGCACGTTCGCCAGCACGACGGCGGCGTAGACCAGCCAGCCGAAGACCGTGGTCTTCTCGACGTTGTAGGCCTGCGCGGTCCCCGCCACGACCGCCACCGCCGCGACGCACGGAAGCTGCCCCGGCCAGGGCAGGAGCCGGAACGCGTAGACGTACAACGCGGGCGTGAAGACCCCGAACCACGGAGAGCGGATCGCCAGCAGCAGGGTGAGCGCGGTCAGGACGACGACGAACACGGCCATCACCAGTGGCCGGTGCCGCCAGGCGGGTCGCAGGGTGAACATCCCCAGCATCCAGGCCGCCGACAGCGCGCACAGCACCACGTCGAACACCAGGGTGTCCGGCTCGGACCGCTTGACCAGCACCGTGAAGACCACCAGCGCCGCCAGCAGCACGTACGGCATGACGGTGATGACCGGGCGCTTCAGCTGCTCCCCCGGGTCCAGCGCGGGACTGCTCATCTGCGCCCTCCTCGGCGACCTCGCGCCCACCACGATCTCACGGCACCGGGCCTACTTGCCGAACAGCGCACGGAGGTGTTTGCCGTTGACGATCGCCACCACGCCGAGCAGGAGCAGCCCGCACACGCCCTGTTCGATCCGCAGCCACAGCGGGAACAGGCCGGGGATCGCGATGATCACCGCGATGGCGACGACCATGACGCCCGAGACGATGCGCAGCCGGAGGAAGGCTCGCCGGGACCCGCGCGCGACACCCCTGGCGAAGGCGAAGGTCAGCAACGCGCTGAGGACGACGATGGTCACCCTGACCCAGACGGCGTCGGTCACCATCGCGGTGTTGCCGCGAAGCAGAAAGATGGCGACGAGCGTCAGCACGCTGAGGCCCAGGTAGCCGGTGACGAGCAGATTGAGCCCGCGGAACGCCGTCAGGCTGCGCGGGTGCTTCAGGTCTTCTTCGGCGAGCGCGGCGGCCCGCGTCCGTGCGTTCATGGCGTTCTTCCTTCTCGACGTCGAAAGTGGACACTCCCAGCGTCGCGAAATCGCCATCGCCGGACATCGGGCGATGTCCCGGATCCAAGGCTGAAAGTCCCGTTCAGCCGGTCGGCTGAGTGACTCCGCCGACCGGCTGAGTCCGCCGCCGGTGGCGACGCACGGCGTCCCGGTTCGCGCACACGCGCGTGCAGTAGCGTTGCGCGCCGCCGCGGGTGAAATCGACGAACGCCGCCCGGCATTCTTCGAGCGCGCACCGCCCGAGCCGGTGCATGCCCAGCTCGGTGAGATGCTGTGCCGCGGCGACGCCGACGACCGCGCGCAGCACCGCGGCGAGCCGGACGCCGTCGTCGCGGTAGTGCAGATGCCAGCCCGCGCAGTCGTCGTGGTTGGTGATCCGTGGATAGGCGGCGGCCTTGGCGAGTAACGCGTTGAGCAGGTCGACACGGCGTTGCTCGGTCTCGGCGTCGACGATCTCGGCCCAGCAGACCCCCAGCGCGCGGATGTCCTCGAGGTCCTCCGGCCCGGCGGGGATGTCGGGACTGAGATACGCCCTGGCACAGCGCCGCCGGAGATCCGCGAGGTCGGCGGGTGGATCGTTGGTGATGTCGGTCACCAGCCGCAGGATCTCCGTGTAGTAATGGTTCTCACGCACAAGACCATTACACCATCGTTCCGGTCATGGGACCCGCACTCGACCGAAACCCCGTCTCCTGGCGCCCGCTCGTGGCCGCCTGCCTCGGCACGTTCCTGCTCATCCTCTACACGACGATCGTCACCGTGGCCCTGCCGCGCATCGGCGCCGAACTCGGCGGCAGCTTCGGCGCCCGGCAATGGATCGTGGACGTCTTCACCGTGGCGCTCGCCGGGCTGCTGCTCGGCATGGGCTCGCTGTCGGACAACCTCGGCCGCAAGCGGGTCTACCTCGCCGGGCTGGTCACCTTCGGCCTGGCGACGCTGGCCTGCGGGATCGCGGACTCGGTCGCCGTGCTGATCGCCGCCCGCGCCGTCCAAGGCGTCGCGGGCGCCGCGATGTTCGCGACGATCCTGCCGCTCGTCGGCCTCACCTACACCGGCCGCGCGCGGGCACGGGCGTTC
Source organism: Amycolatopsis sp. NPDC059027 (assembly GCF_042739735.1). NCBI lineage: Bacteria > Bacillati > Actinomycetota > Actinomycetes > Pseudonocardiales > Pseudonocardiaceae > Amycolatopsis > Amycolatopsis sp. NPDC059027. The sequence continues at coordinate 6,106 of NZ_JBHYIK010000101.1, forward strand.
GCGGTATGGGGCACGGTGGCGGGCGCCGGAGGCGCGATCGGCACCGCGGCGGGCGGTGTGCTCGCCGAACTCCTTGGCTGGCGCTGGATCTTCTTCGTCTCGCTGCCGCTGTGCGTCGTCGCCCTCGTCCTCGCCGTCACGTCGCTCGGGGAGAGCGAGCGCTCGGGCAACCGGATCGACTTCCCCGGCATCGTCACCTTCACCGTGACCGTGTCGGCGCTGACCTTCGCGGTGATCAACGGCGGCGACCACGGCTGGACCGCACCGGGGACGCTGCTCGGCGCGGGGATCGCCGTGGTGGCCCTGGTTGCGTTCGTACTGGCCGAACGCGTCCATCCGGCGCCGATGGCCCCGGCGAAGCTCTTCGGTACCCCCGCTTTCGCCGGGGTGCTGGTCGTCGCCTTCGCCTACTACTTCGCCGCTTTCGGTGCGCTGCCGGTGCTTTCGGTGTGGTTGCAGGACACCACCGGGCTCAGCCCGGCCGGCACCTCGCTGGCGCTGACCGTGCAGGTCGTGGTCTTCTTCCTGACCTCGGCGCTGATCAGCGACCGGCTGCACCGCCTCCCGCCCGGCCTCGTGCTCGGCGGCGCGACCGTCCTCATCGGACTCGGCTGCGTCACCGGGCTCGCCGCGCTCGCCGCGCCGAACTGGATCGCGCTGCTGCCGGCACTGGTACTCACCGGGCTCGGCGCGGGAATGGTGTCCCCGGTGTTCCCGGCGGTGGCCATCGCCGCCGTGCCCACCGCCTTCGGGGGTACCGCGGGAGCGGCGGCGAACAGCTCCCGCCAGCTCGGACTCGCGCTGGGTGTCGCCCTGTGCGGCACGCTCTACAGCGGCCACGGCACCGACGCGACCGGGGCGATCGGCACGGTGCTGGTGTTCTGCGGCGGAGTCGCGCTGGCAGGCGGAATCCTGACCGCGTGGCTGCTCCGGTCACGGAACACCGGCGAACCGCGCGATCGTCGGTCCGCTCCGGCCGTCCCGGCGACACGTGGCGGATGATCGCCGCGGCGGTGGCCGACGAGAATGGGACTTCCCTTCCCGGCCCCGTGGAGACACTGTGACCTACGCATTCGATCCCGAGATCGCCGCGGCCATTCCGATGCTGCCGAACACCGACCTCACGGATCTGGCCGCCGCCCGGTCGATGCTGAACGAGGCGGTCGCCGAACTGTACGGCGATGTCGACACCACCGGCGTCGCGATCCGTGAGGAGTTCGTGCCCGGCCCGGAGGGCGCCCCGGACGTCCGGGTGCGGATCTACACGCCGGAGCGGCTCGCCGCGCCCGCCGCGATCCTCGACGTGCACGGCGGCGGGTTCATCGTCGGCGACCTCGAGATCGACCACGCGAGCAACGTCGGCCTCGCCCGCGAACTCGGCGTCGTGGTGGTGTCCGTGGACTACCGGCTGGCACCCGAGGCGCCGTTCCCGGCAGGTCTCGAGGACTGCTACGCGGCGTTGGTGTGGACCGCGAAACACGCCGACGAACTCGGCGTCGATCCGGCCAGGATCGTGATCCACGGTGAGAGTGCGGGTGGCGGGCTGTGTGCCGCGCTCGCCCTGCTGGCACGGGACCGGGGCGGGCCGTCGATCGCGTTCCAGTTCCTCGGCATTCCCGAACTGGACGATCGCCTCGAAACGCCCAGCATGCGCGCGTTCGTCGACACCCCGCTGTGGAACCGGCCGCGCGCGGAACTCAGCTGGGACCACTACCTCGGCGCCGGAGTGCGCGGCACCGGGGGAGTCCCCGTCCACGCCGCGCCCGCCAGGGCGACCGACCTCACCGGCCTGCCGCCCGCGTACATCTCCACAATGCAGTTCGACCCGCTGCGCGACGAGGGCATCGCCTACGCCCAGGCACTGCTCGCCGCCGGGGTCACCGTCGAACTGCACCTGTTCCCCGGCACGTTCCACGGTTCCGCCATCGTGGAGCACGCGAAAATCAGCAAGCGGGAGGCGGCCGAGCGCCTCGCGGTGCTGGCCAGGGTGCTGGGCGTGGAACCGGCCTGACGGTCAGCCCTGAGTGGCGAGGCGGCGGGCGAGCAACGCCAGCCGGGCGCGGAAACGGTCGTCCGGTTCGTCCAGCCGCCAGCCCAGCGCGTCCTCGACGTGGGCGAGCCGGGCGGCCACCGAACTGTGATGCCGGTGCAGCACGGCGGCCGCCTGCCGCAGGGAACCCGTGCGGCAGAAGGCTTCCAGCGTCGCGACGTCGACCGCTCCGGTCGGCGTCGCGGCCAGCGCGTCGAGGGCACGGACGTCGTCGTGGGCGCGCAGCCGTTCGATCGGGATCTCCGCGAGCAGGGTGAGCGGGCCGAGTTCGCCGTGCTCGACCACCGCCTCGGTGTCCGGTACCGCGAACCGTTCGGCCAGCCGTGCCTGCAGCCACGACCACCGGGCGTCGAGCCCGTCGACCGCGTCGCCGACGCCGACCCGGACGGATCCGGCGGAACTGCGCTCCCTGGCCCGCTCGGCCAGCGCGGCACGCAGCGCCGGGACCACCACGGCGGCACCGGCCCGTGGCTGGACCACCACGGCCGCGACCCCGCCGATCATCGCCACCCGCACCGGCGGCAGCGCCCCGACCCGTGCGACGAGCGCGACCGCCGCCGCGCCCGGATCTCCGCCGTCCTCGGTGCCGACCGCCACGACCCGCACCGGCTTCGCGGCGTCCAATCCCAGTAAACGCAACGCCCGCGCGCGGTCCTCGTCCGCCGCCTGCTCCCCCAGCACCAGCTCGACGAGCGCGGGATCGGCCAGCTGTGGCGGCGTCTTCGTCCGCACGGGCCGCGCGAGCAGCCGGGCCGCGATGGCGAAACGTTCCAGGACGAGGTCGTCGAGCCTGCCCGAATCGTCCGTCCGTTCCAGCCACACCCGGCCCGCCGGATCGTCGCCGAGATCCGCGGCCACCGAGACCCGCTCCTCGCCGTCGGCCCGCTCGCCGCCCGGGCGGAACCGCAGTGGCCGTTCGCCGTCGTGTCGCAGGCCCGCCACGCATCCCGCGAGCGACGCCGTGGCGCGGACCAGGTCCGGCAGCCCGGCGCCGTGCGCGACCAGTTCGTCGAAGTAGGCGATCACCCGCACCGCCGCCTCGGCATCAGTGTCCACAGCGGACAGTCGCAGGAGGAGACCCTTCATGGGTTCAGCGTAGTGCGCGGGCGAGCTGTCTCAGGACGAGCAGCCCGCCGATGCCGGGAATCACCGCCATCGCCCGGATCCGGGTGCCCGCCTCGCGCAGGCGCGGGGTGAGCACGACGACGAACAGGTAGGTGCACCCGTGGAGGGGCCCGACGAGGGAGGACACCGCGGGCCAGTGCACGGTGGCGAGGTTGACCAGCAGGACGATCAGGGAGACCAGCTCCGCGCCCGCCACGATCCGCAACGGCCGCACGTCAGGCCCCCGTCGTCGAGCCGGGGCGGACGATCATCAGCACGGTGACCGCGGCCCACAGCAGGTTGAACATCCCGGTGTACATGGCCAGCCGCGCGGGCGCCTTCCGGTCAGGCTCCTTCCGTGCCGCGAGGCCGGTGAGCACGGCGTTCTGCCTGGGGAGGACGAGCAGCGCCAGGACGGCGGCCGCGATCGCGGTCAGGACGATCGAGACGATCAGCCAGGTGTCGCCGAGCACGCCGAGGCTGCTCGCCGTGGCCAGCCCGAACACCGGGACGAAGATCCCGGCCACGGCGTAGACGCGGCAGATGCGGTGCAGGGTGCGGAGCACGACCGGGTCGCGGTCCGGCGCGGCCGGCGCGTGGCGGGTCGCGGCGGGGAACATGCTGGCCGCGACGGCCACCGGTCCGATCGCGATGATCGCGGCCAGTACGTGGATCGAAAGCAGGACCTTGGTCACGCGCGGTTTCCTCCTCGGCTTCGGCGAGCCCGACGCTAGCCATCGCCGAAGTTCCGGAGAAGCGGCTGGATTGCCACCTTTCAACGGATTCTCGCCACCGCATCTGACCTGAAGAGAGCGGTAAACCTCCTAGTCAGCGCAGTTGGCTGGAATGGCGAGGGTGCCTATGGTGTTGCCATGCACACCGTCGCGATCCTCGCGCTGGACAAGGTCGTCCCGTTCGACCTGTCCACGCCGATCGAGGTGTTCACCCGCACCCGGCTGCCCGACGGCCGCCCCGCCTACCGCGTCCGGATCTGCGGGGCCACCCCGATAGTCGACGCCGGAATGTTCACTCTCCGGCCGCGGTGGGGGCTGGCGGCGCTGGCGGAGGCGGACACGATCATCCTGCCCGGCTGCCAGGACCTCACGCCGGTCCCGGAGGAGGTTCTCGACGCCCTCCGGAAAGCCGCGGCCGATGGCACCCGCCTCGCGTCGATCTGCTCGGGCGCGTTCATCCTCGCGGCCACCGGCCTGCTCGACGGCCTCCGCGCGACCACGCACTGGCTCGCGGCCGACACCCTCGCCCGGCTCCACCCCGCCGTCGACGTCGACGCCGACGTGCTCTATGTCGACAATGGACAGTTCCTCACCTCGGCCGGCGCCGCAGCGGGCCTCGACCTGTGCCTGCACATGATCCGCCGCGACCACGGCTCGGCGGTCGCGGCCGACGCCGCCCGGCTGTCCGTGATGCCCTTGGAACGCGAGGGCGGACAGGCCCAGTTCATCGTGCACGACCAGCCACCCGTGCCGCGCGGCTCCGAACTGGAACCCGTGCTGCGCTGGCTGGAGGACAACGCCGGACGGGACCTCACACTCGAGGACGTCGCCTGCCAGGCGGGCATGAGCACCCGCACCCTCAACCGCCGCTTCCGCGAACAGACCGGCACCACCCCGCTGCAATGGCTGCTGCGCGCCCGCGTCCGCCAGGCGCAGTACCTGCTCGAAGCCACCGATCACCCGGTCGACCGCATCGCGTCGCAAGTGGGATTCGGCTCTCCCACGGCGTTCCGCGAACGGTTCAAACGCGTGGTCGGCACCAGTCCCACCAGCTACCGCGCCGCCTTCCAGCAGTCCGGCTGACGCACCGATCGGAACGCAACGCCCTCAGGTGGTGCGTTCCTTTGTGGACTTCGATGCTGTGAAGGGGTCCTTCGGTGCGCGGGACGCTATGAAGGAGCCCCTTCACAAAGACCTCACCGTGATTGGGCATCCATCAGTTCACTCGATCGTGTCGAACATATGTTCTAGCATCTGCGGTATGATGGTGGCGTGTCCGAGAACCTGTCCACCCTGGAACCGCCACAGGAGCTGTGGCGGCGATCCGGTCGTGAACTCGCCGACAAGGTGCGTACCCGACTGGAGTCCCTGTGGCGCCTGGACGCTGAACTCGGCCAGTTCCTCGCGGAGATCGAGTCGCGTGGTGTGTCCGAGTTGTACGGCTATGGGTCGACAGCGGCATGGTTCGCGCACATGGCACGAATGTCGCGTGGTGAAGCCAAAAAGTACCTCGACCGCGCCCACGGACTGAACCCCGGCCGCAACATCGACGGTAGCGAACTCCCCGCCACCGCGCCAGCAACGCGTGCCGCCGCACTCGACGGTGAGATCGGCCCGCACCACAGCGACCGGATCCTCCACTTCCTGAAGAAGGTCCCCGCTTTTGTGTCCGACGAGGACAGAAGCAGCGCCGAGAAGATCCTCGTCGAACTCGCTCGCCACGCCACACCACAGGAAGTGGTCAAGGCCGCCGACGAGATCCTGGCACGGATGGACCAGGACGGGAAAGAACCAAAAGACCCGGACCCGCCAGAGCGCAAGCCCGAGTTACGGTTGCGGCAACGGAAAGACGGCTGGTACGACATCGACGGACAGCTCGACCCCATCACCGGCACCCGGCTGAGCACGATTCTCGATCCTCTCGCCACACCACGCCCCGCCGGGGAAGACAGGTGGCCGGATCTGCGGTCGCCGTCCCAGCGGTACGGGGAAGCCTTCGGCGAAGCCATCGCCATGCTCGCCAACGTGCCCGACGTGCCGGGTGGCGACCGTGCTCAGCTGCTGGTCACAGTGACACTGGAGGACTTGAAGTCCAAGCTGGGCACCGCCTGCCTGGACATGGTCTCGCAGATCTCCGCGACCGAAGCCCGCATGCTCGCCTGCGACTGCCAGGTCATCCCCGCCGTCCTCGGCACCAAAGGCGAACCCCTCGACCTCGGGCGCGCCAAGAGACTCGTCACCCCAGCACTACGGAAAGCGCTGGTAATCCGGGACGGCGGCTGCGCCTTCCCCGGCTGTCACCGCAAACCCCGACACTGCGACGCCCACCACATAACCCTGTGGACCCACGGCGGACACACCATCCTCCGCAATCTCGTCCTACTCTGCGGCGCCCACCACCGACTCCTCCACAAAGCCGACTGGAAAGTCCGCATCGCCGAAGACGGACTCCCCGAATTCATCCCACCGGACTACGTGGACCCGCTACGCAGACCCCGAAGAAACATCCTCCACATACCCACCCCCGGTTAGTGTTGCGCATCGCGCCGCTCCGCGAGTACCGGCGACATTCGCGTCCACAAAGGACCGCCGGTCGTCTGCCATCCGCACTCCGTCAAGGATCCAATGGCCCGGCTCACGCCCGTGGGTCGGCGCTTCGGCGACCCACGACGAACCACAGCAGACTCCCCAGGAACGGCAACGCGAGAATCACGAAAAACCACAGGATCTTCGCCCCGCAGCCGATGTTCGAGCCCAGGACGCCGAACAGAGCCACCAGAAAGAAAAGGAAAAAGCCGATACTCACAGCGATCATGAGCACCCCGAGGATGTCCAGCCCCGGATCGGTCGAACCCTGGCCCACGGTGAGGACGTTCACGAGATGTTCCGACATGAAGAGTGGCAATCCTTTGGCTCGTCAGGGGCTCTGCCGGCGGCGCAGTACGCCGCGGTTCCGGGTACATCGATGGCACACCGTCCCCACTCGCGAGGTCCGATTCGGCGGACGCTGCGCGTTCGGCCAAGGAACATTGCCCCTCCACGCTCGGCAGTCCGGACGCGGGCGGCGCACGACGAGCGCGGAATTGTCGGTGGCCGGCGTTAGGTTGTCCGGCGAGGCAGAACTGAGACAGAACTACGGCAAGGAGGTGGGTACATGCACGAGGTGGCGCTACGCCCGATCGAGGACTCCGATCTGGGGACGTTGTTCGAGTTCATGCGTGATCCCGAGTCGGTCTGGATGGCCGCGTTCACCGCGGAGGATCCCGATGATCGCGACGCGTTCGACAACCACATGCGCAGAGTGCTCGCCGACCCCGACGCCAAGAACTGGGCAATCACCCGTGGGGGACGGTTCGTGGGCAGTATCGCCGCCTTCGTGCTCGAGGGCGACACCGAAATCACCTACTGGATCGACCGCGATGTCTGGGGGCAGGGCGTCGCCAGCCGCGCACTGGCGCTGTTGCTCGAAAAAGTCTCCGTCCGGCCACTGCGTGCTCGTGCCGCGAGTGACAACGTGGCCTCGCTCAGCGTCCTCCGCAAGGCGGGCTTCACGATCGTCGGCACCGAGTCCGCGTATGCGCCGGCCCGCAGGACCGAGATCGAGGAGACCATCCTTCGCCTTGACTGAACCCCATCTGAACCTACTCGGGACGCGGCCAGCCTCTTACCCGTTCGGCTCAACCCCGTCCATCCACATCGGACATGGTCTCGACCGGGACGTCGAAGGCGAGCGCGAGCCGGTCGCCGGTGGTGTACGGCCGCCAGCCGAGCACACCGTCCGGGTCGGGATTTCCGGTGGCCACGAAGGAAAGCCAGGCGGTCTGGGTCCGTTCGACGAGGTAGCGGTGCTCCTCGGCGGTCCCGCCGATCAGTGGCGAGCCCTGCCAGGCGTCGAAAGTGCCGAACAGGAAAGGGAGTTCCGCGCAGTGAGCCGCACCGAGCCGTCCGTCCGCGTCATCACCCGGGCGGCGCCACCAGTACACGTGTGCCGGAGCGCCGGTGCGGGCCCGGTGTTCGGCGAGATCGAAGCTTCCGGCCACGAAGCGGTCCGTGATCACCTGGCCGAGCACCCGTGCGGGTGGGTCCGCCGGGCGGGCCGCCGCCAGCCGCGCGTACTCCTCGGCGAGGTCGCCGGTGAGCCGGGGCGGCTCGCCGGTCGCCCAGAGTGACTGCGCTTCGGGGAAGAAGAGCCCTTCGTCCGCCGTGCAGCCGATCATCAGGTCGATCCCGTCGAAGCTGCCCGCCAGCGCGGCCCGCCCCGGCGCGGTGGTGAGGACCGTGCCGTCGACGACCGGCACGAAGGCCCGGTCCTCGTAGCTGGGCGCGTCCCAGCGCCGGGCCGTCTCCAGCTGGGCCGCCAGCACCTGCTCGGCGCTCAGCGAGCGCAAGGCCTCGATGTCTTCGCCGACGCCCGCGCAGGAGCAGAAGATCTTGGTGGCCTCCTCGGCCCGGGCGAGATCGTGACCGTCCATGGTGAACGGTGCGCTCTGCAGCACGGCCCTGCCGAACAGGGACCGCGCGTGCGGCATGGTCGCCAGCGCGAGGATCGAGCACGCGCCCGCCGACTGCCCCGCCACGGTCACCCTGGCCGGGTCCCCGCCGAACGCGGCGACGTTGTCGCGCACCCACTCCAGCGCCGCGACCTGATCCAGCAGGCCGAAGTTGGCGCCGGGCCGCTGCCCTGGCAAGGACAGGTATCCCAGCGCACCCAGCCGGTAGTTGACGGTCACCACGACGACGTCGCCCCGGTGCGCGAGTTCCCGGCCCGAGTAGCACGCGGCCGAGCCCGCGCCGGTGGCGAATCCGCCGCCGTGCAGCCACACCAGCACCGGCAGCCGGTCGCCCCGCTCGGCCGCCGGGGTCCAGACGTTCACGGTCAAGCAGTCCTCGGACGTTCCCGGCAGCGCCGCCGGAACGGCTCCGCCCGGCACCCCCGCGAGTGACTGGATCGGCGCGGGGCCCGGGCGATCGGCGGGCCGGACGCCCTCCCAGGACGCGGGTCGTTCCGGCGCGGCGAACCGCAGTGCTCCCAGTGGTGCCGCCGCATACGGAATGCCGAGGAACGCCGCCACCCGGCCGTCCCGGCACCCGCGCACCGCACCGGTTTCGATGGTGACCACGGGGTTCTCGTCCTGCTCGGCCATGTCGCCTCCATGCGCTTCGCTCGCTCTACCTCCACACAACCCGGGCGGAGACTCACCGGCGCCCTGATGCCGCCCCTGATGCACGAAAGACGACATCCCACCAGCCATACAGACGGAAACGCGACAACGACGTAAGCTCGCCCCATGCCCACCCTCGACGACGTGGACCGCAAGCTGGTCGCCGCCCTCCAGGTGAACGGCCGCGCGAGCTGGGGTCGGGTCGCGGCCGCCGTCGGTGTCTCGGAACGCACCATCGTCCGCCACGCCGGACCACTGCTGGGCAGCCGCGCGGTCCGGGTGACCGCGGTCCGCAACCCGATGTGCCTGCCCGGCGTCGTCCCGCTGGTGCTGCGGCTGCGATGCAAGCCGGGGCGTACACCGCTGGTCGCGGACGCGGTCGCGGCGCTGTCGAGCACGCTTGAGGTGCTCTACCTCGAAGGCGGCGACGAGGTCTACGCGGTCGTGTTCGTCCCCGGCCCACGGGAGCAGCGTTCCTTGCTGCTCAAGGAGCTTCCCGCGATGACCTCGGTGACGTCGTGGCGGACCCACCGGCTGCTGAAGATCTTCCCGGAGTCGCTCGGCTGGCGGGCCCCGCTCCTCGACGAGGACAAGACCGCCGCGCTCGCCCCCGCCGTCGTCTTCGATCCGCCGAAGACGCCGCCCGAACAGGACGGTATCGACCTGCGATTGGTCGAACTCCTCGCCGCCGACGGCCGGACGCCGTACTCGGATCTCTCCAGGGCCACCGGGATCTCCGAGTCCACCGCCCGGCGCAAGGTGGCCCGGCTGCTGGCGGGCGGCATCATCCGGCTGGCCACCGAGGTGGACGCCGAGCTGCTCGGCTACCGGATGGAGGCCGTGCTGTGGCTGTCGGTCCGGCCCGCCGGGCTCGCTCGCGCCGGCGGGCTGCTCGCCGCCGAACCGGCGACCCGGCTGGTCGCGGTGACCAGCGGCAGCTCGAACGTCGTGGCGACTCTGGTCGCCCGCGACGTCGACGAGCTGTACGAGGTGATCACCGGAACGCTCGGCGAGCTGCCCGACATCAGCCAGTTCGAACTGACTCCGGTGCTGCGCGCGGTCAAACGCGCCGGGACGGTGCTCGGCTAGCGCTCCCCACCGCGAAACCGGACCAGGCGGTGAAGCCGCCTTCCAGATCGGTGATGTCGGTGAACCCGCGCGCCCGCAGCAGGGACGCGGCGGCAGAGGAGCGGTAACCACCCGCGCAGTACACGACCGTGGGCCGCTCCGGGTCCAGTTCGCCGAGCCGGTCGAGGAGTTCCGGCAGCGGGAGAAGCACCGCGCCCGGCACCACGCCGCTCGCCCGCACCTCCCCCGGCTTACGGACATCGACGACCTGCCGTTCGCGATGGACGTCGGCCAGGTCCGCAGGCGTCATCCGCACAGCCACCTGCCCAGCGGCCAGCGAGGCGTCGATGCAGCCGATGACGCGGTCGAAACCGATGCGTGCCAAGCGGTTCCGGGCTTCGGTCTCCTTGCCCGGCGAGCAGACGAGCACCAAAGGATCTTCAGCGCGAAGCACCTGTCCCGCCGTCTCGGCGAAGCGGCCGGTGAGTCCGGCGTTGATCGCGCCCGGCAGGTGGGAGCGGGCGAACTCGGCGGCGTCCCGGGTGTCGAGCACGACCGCGTCCGGGCCCACTTCCATGGGCAGCAGATCCGGTACGGGCTCGTGCTCGGCGAGGGTAGGGCGCTGCTCGCGGTTGCGCACCGAGGTGAAGGCGAAGTACGCGGGTGCGGGCGATTGCCCTTCGCAGACGGTCCGGACGAAGTCGTCCTCGGTCATCGGGGCGAGTGCGTAGTTGGCCCTCCGCTGCGCCCCGATCGTGCTGCTCGTTTCGGGGGAAAGGTTCTTGCCGCACGCGGAACCCGCGCCGTGTGCCGGGAAGACCCGGGTGCCGTCGGGCAGGGTGAGCAGCTTCCGCACCGACCGGTACAGGGCCCTCGCCAGCGCGTCGGACGACCAGCCGTCCGCGCCCAGCAGATCGGGACGGCCGACGTCGCCGACGAACAGCGTGTCACCGGTCAGCACGCCGTACGGGACGGCCTCACCATCCCAGACGACGATGCTGACGGATTCCGGCGTATGTCCCGGCGTGTGCAGGATCTCCAGCTCGACGTCGCCCAGCGAGATGCGCTGTCCGTCGGCGAGCGGGTCGACCGGGAAGTCCACGCGCGCGGCGTCGCCGTAGCAGATCCGCGCACCGGTGGCCGCGGCCAGTTCCAGGTGCCCGGAAAGGAAATCCGCGTGTACATGGGTTTCGACGACCCGCTCGATCCGCAAACCGTGCGACGCGGCGTCGGCGAGGTAGCCGCTGACGTCCCGCCGCGGGTCGACCACGACGGCGCGCCCGGTGCCGCGGTCGCCGACGAGGTAGGACGCCTGGGACAGACAGTCCACATAGTACTGTATGAAGACCAGGTTTCCGGTGCCGGACAAGGAATTCTCCTGTTCAGAATCGGCCGCGCAGCATGAGGTTCCAGTACAGGAACGGCAGCCCGCGGCGTTTGAGGTACCACATGTCGGTCCGTTCCCTCGTGGTGTCGAGGAACGGGATGCTCGGCGCCGGGCGCATCGAGTAGTCGAACTCCGCCAGCAGCGTCCTGCGCCGCGCGGTCGTCAGCGGGCACGACGCGTATCCCCCGTACCTCGCCGGAAGCGGGGCGCCGCGCTGCGCGGCGAGCAGGTTCGCCACCACGACCGGGGCCTGTTTGCGCACCGCCGCGCCGGTCTTGGAGTTGGGCGAGGATCCGGCGTCGCCGAGCGCGAAGATGCCGGGGTGGCGGACGTGCCGGAGGGTGTGCTTGTCGATCTCGACGTATCCGCCGGGATCGTCCGGGCTCGCCAGCCCGCTCTTCCGGATCCAGTCCGGTGCGCTCTGCGGTGGCACGAGATGCGCCATCGTGTAAGGCAGCGCGAACGTCGCGCCGGTGGCGAGACTGCGTACCGTCAGTTCGCGGACGTCCGCCCGTACCGCCGTGACCTCGCTCTCGAAGTGCACAGTGATGCCGTAGCGGCGCACCACCTCCGCGAGAACGCCGGCGTACTCGGGAATGCCGAACAACCCGGGCGTGGGCAGGACCAGGTGCACGTCGACGGCGCCGAGCACACCCGCGCGCCGCCAGTGGTCCGCGGCGAGGTAGGCGATCTTCTGCGGGGCGCCGGCGCATTTGATCGGGCCCGCGGGCATCGCGAACACCGCCGTGCCCGACCGCGTGTTCCGGATGGCGTTCCACGTCGCGGGCGCGGACTCGTAGGCGTAATTGCTGCCCACACCGTCCATTCCGAGTGCGGGACGCAGGCCGGCGATCCCGTCCCAGTCCAGCCGGATCCCGGGACACAGCACCAGTTGTTCGTAGCCGAGAACACTCCCGTCGGCGAGCACGACCTCACGGACATCCGGGTCGACCCGTTCGGCCGCTTGCCGGATCCACCGCACCCCGCGCGGCATGACCGACGCCTGCGGTCGTGCGCTCTCCTCGATCGGCGCGTGCCCCGCACCGGCGAGGGTCCACAGCGGCTGGTAGTAGTGCGTGACAGCGGGATCGACCACGACGACGTCGTTCTGGCCCGCCCGGCGGAGCCGTGCCGCGACAGTGATTCCCGCGGTACCGCCGCCGATGATCACGACGCGGTGCCGTGTTCTCCTCACCAGGACCACCTCCCCGGACCGAATGTCCGGGAGGAAACGTTAGGGTGCGGTCGTTTCGCGGCTCAACCAAATGTAGGGACATTTCGACCCGGGGAGAGTGATGGCAGGCACCGCCCGTGAACCCCTGTGGCGGCAGGTCCAGAACGCGGTACTCGAACGGCTGCGGGCCGGGGAATTCGCCGAACGCTTCCCCGGCGAACTCGAACTGGTCGCCGAATACGGGGTCAGCCGCACGACCGTGCGCCGCGCGCTCGCCCAGCTGCGTGCCGACGGGGTGGTGAGCGCCGAACGCGGAAAACGTCCGCGGCTGCACCCGACACGCGACGTCGAGCAGCCGCTGGGCAGTCTCTACAGCCTGCACGCCGCCGTCCGCACCACCGAGCGCACCCAGCGCAGCGTGGTCCGCAGGCTCGAGGTGCACGTCGACGGGGTCATCGCCGATCACCTCGGGCTCGACGGCTCCGCACCGCTCGTCCACGTCGAACGGCTCCGCCTGGCCGGGGAGGAACCCCTCGCACTGGACCGGGTCTGGCTTCCGGCGGATCGCGCGGCCTGCCTGCTCGACGCCGATCTCACGCACACCGGCGTCTACGCCGTGCTGGCGCGTTGCGCGGATCTGCGGCTCGATCGGGGCCGGGAGACGATCCGCGCCGTCGTTCTCTGTCCCGCCGACTGCGCGACGCTCGGCTGCGCACCCGGTTCGGCGGGGCTGTCGATCCACCGGCTCAGCCACGCCAAAGGCGTCCCGGTCGAATGGCGGCACACGCTCGTCCGCGGCGATCGGTTCACGCTGACCGCGACGTTCACCGGCGCGGCGGGGAGCTGACCTCCGGCGTTTCGTCGACCGCGCCCTGGAGTTCCCAGGTTCCCCGGCGCCGCAGCACGAACAGGTAGTAGAGGGCGAACACGACGGCGATCCCGAGGGTGACGAACAGGCTCGGGCGGCCGATCTCGGGGTCGCGGAAGTTCTGGTACACGACATAGCCGATGGCGACGAGCGCGAGGATCGGGGCGACCGGGAACCACGGCATGCGGTACGCGGCGTGCGCGGTGGAACCGTTGCGGCGCCCGGTCATCGTCGAGACGCAGAGCGCGGCGTACACGGCGATGATCGTCGTCGAGGTGACCACCAGCAGGAAGGTCTTGTCGGCGAAGCAGAACGCGGTGCCGACCGCGCCGGTCGCGAGGGTGGCGATCCACGGGCTGCCGAAGCGCGGATGGATCTTCGCCAGTGCCCTGCTGACCGGCGACGGCCAGGCGGCGTCGCGGCCGGTGCTGAACACCATCCGGCCGGTGACCAGCACGATGGCGAGGACCGCGTTGAGGATGGCCAGCGCCACGGCGAGGCTGATGACGTCGTTCAGCACCGATCCGCCGCGGGCGGTGATGAAGTAGTCCATCATGTTCTCGGCACCGAACAGGTCGGGCAGCGAAGGCGAACCGAGCAGCACGGCGGTGACCGGGATCAGCTCGGCGGCGACCGTGATGCCCAGCGCCCACAGGATGGTCTTGGCGATTCCGCGGTGCGCGTCATGGGTTTCCTCGCCGAGGTAAACCGCCGCGCCGTATCCGTTGTAGGCGAAGAGCGCGACCGCGCTGGCGGCGCCGATCAGCCCGATCGAAGCCGCGACGACCGTGCCGTTCCCGCCCGAGACGACCGGATGCACCGTGAGCTCGGCCAGCGACCGCTGCGGATGCCAGAAACCCAGCACGCTCACCACGACCAGCGCGATCATCTCGATGGCCAGGAAGGTCCCGGTCACCCAGGCGTTGAGCTTGATGTCGAACACGGCCAGCACGGTGGCGACGACCGTGGTCACCGCCGCGACCGTCGGGGCGTGCAGACCGGGAAAGAGCACCGAGAGATAGGTGCCGACGCCGAGCGCGATCACCGCGATGATGAGCAGCTGCGAGACCATGAACAGGCCGAGGACGACGAATCCGGGCAGGCGCCCGAAGGTCCTGGCCACGATCGCGTATTCGCCGCCGCTGAGCGGATACGCCGAGCCGAGTTCGGCGTAGACGAAGGCCATGAAGACCCCGACCACGCCGGCGATCACGAACGCCAGGAACGCACCCGTCCCGGACTGGGTGACGACGCCCGGGGCGATGATGAAGACCGACGACGCCGGGGAGATCGCCGACAGGGTGATGAACAGGGTGCCGAGGAGCTTGAGGCCTCGGTGCAGGTGCGCGGCCATGGATGCCTCCTGAGCCGGGTTCTTTGAGAGTGCATCAAAGAACTGTGACCGCGCCCACGTCAACCCCTTCAGTGGTAACGACTGCGTGTCGGAGGTCAGGTCTTGAGTTTTCTGACTCTTGTGTAGAGAATCACCGACATGGCCAGACCCAGCAGGGCGCACGAGAAACGCGCCGAGCTCATCGATGCCGCCCGGGAGGCGGTCCTGCGGCGCGGTGTCGTCGACCTGCGGCTGCGGGACGTCGCCGAGCAGGCGGACATGTCGACCGGTTCGGTGCTCTACTACTTCCCGGCGCTGTCCGATCTGCTCCGCGAGGTGCAGCGGGAAGCCGTCGAACGGTTCTGCGTCGACCGGGAGGAGGCCGCACGGCGCGAGCCCGATCCGCGGCGCAAGCTGCTCGGGATGATCCGCGCCGGGCTACCGTCCGGTCGCGACGACGAACTGTGTGTCCTGCTCTACGAACTCGGCGCGTTCGCCCGCCGCGATCCCGCCTACGCCGCGCAGCACATCCGGCTGTGCGAACGGCAGGTCGCGCTGTACTCCACCATTCTCGAAACGGGCGCGACGACCGGCGTGTTCACCCTGACCCGCGACGCGGCCACCGTCGCCCGTCAGCTCGTCATGCTCGAGGACGGCATCGGCCTGCACCTCACCCAGTCCGTGCCGACCTTCGACGCCCGCCAAGCCGAAAACCTGCTGCTCGCCTACGCCTGCGACGCGACCGGCTGTGATCTGGAAGGTTCCCGCGCATGAGCGACGCTTGCGAGCGAATCATGGATATCATGCGCCAAAAGGGATTCAACACTGTCTCGCGGAGCGAGGCGATCGCATGACTAGGCCTCGCGAACTCGGCCTTCCGTTGCCCGGCCTGACCGGGCCGCACAACGCGATCACCGACGTGCCGGGTGTGGAGGTCGGCTACCGGACGCTGGTGGAGGGCGAGGCCGTCCGCACCGGGGTCACCGCGATCCTCCCGCGCGGCAGGGCGGACGTCGACGTACCGTGCGCGGCGGGCTGGTTTTCCCTCAACGGCAACGGCGAGATGACCGGCACGTCCTGGCTCAGCGAAACCGGATCGCTCCGCTTGCCGGTGCTGATCACCAACACCCACGCCGTGGGCCCGTGCCATCGCGGCGTGATCGACTGGGTCGTCCGCGAGAAGCCGGCGCTCGCCGAGCAATGGCTGCTGCCCGTGGTCGCCGAGACCTGGGACGGCTACCTCAACGACATCAACGGGCCGCACGTCCAGCCCGCGCACGCGATGGCCGCGATCGACGCCGCGCGGTCCGGCCCGATCGCCGAGGGCTCCGTCGGCGGCGGCACCGGGATGAACTGCTACGCCTTCAAGGGCGGCAGCGGTACCTCGTCCCGGATGGTCGCGCACGGGCCGGACAGCTACACCGTCGGGGCGTTCGTCCAGGCCAACTTCGGCTCCCGCAGGGAGCTCACCGTATGCGGCGTACCGGCGGGCACGGCGCTGGCCGACGACAATCCGATGGAGGACACCGACTGGCGGACGCCGCCGGGGGCCGGTTCGGTCATCGTCGTCATCGCCACCGACGCGCCGCTCCTGCCCCACCAGTGCACGGCGCTCGCGCGGCGGGTCCCGCTCGGCCTCGCCCGCACCGGCACCACCGGGTCCCATTTCTCCGGTGACATCTTCCTGGCGTTCTCCACCGGCAACCCCGGCGCGCTGACCAGCGGTTTCCCGGACGGCGAGCCGGGCTACGAGCAGCTGCGGTTCATCCCGTGGAACCGGCTCGACGTCTTCTTCGAGGCCGTTGTCCACGCGGTCGAGGAAGCGGTGCTCAACGCGCTGTTCGCCGCCGACACGATGATCGGCCGCGCCGGCCACCGCTCCCCCGGCCTGCCCGTGTCCCGCCTGCTCGAACTCGTCAGCTGATCAGCTCCACTTCTGGGTGTCGTCGGCCGAGCACGGCCTGGTGACGAGCTTGCCGCCGCCGATATCGGTGAGACACCGTTTGGTGGCCTGGTTCTGGAACCGCAGGTACTTGCCGGATTTGGTCACCACCCAGCTCTGGTACTTCGAATTCGGGTTTCCGCCCGGCCAGCAGGCCAGCGTGCGGAGGCCGAATTGGTCGCTGTCGTCGAGACACCGCCCAGTGGCGAGATTCTTCAGCTGCCGGGTCTTGTCGTTCCAGACATGGACGTTGAACTGCTGGAACTTCAAGGTGTTGCAGCCGAAGGTGCGCAGCCCCGCCGGGATGCTGTCGTCGATGCACCAATGGCTTTTGGCGTTCTCGAACCTGTTGACAGCATCGGAAATCCCCGCTTCCTCGGCGCTCGCCGAGGCGGCCAGCCCGACCGTGGCGAGCATCGCCGCAACCGGGACGAGCAGTAACGCACGAACAATCTTCATCATTTCTCCCCGAGTTTTTCCCACCCTGAACACTGATCGCCCCGGCCAGTGTCCTCGCCGGGCGCAGCGCGGGAACAGTCCCCGATAGTGGGACGACCCCACTGGGAATAACCCGGCTTCTTCCCGTTTTCCGTATTACTCACCGGTGTAGGTGAAACAACGGAACACACCGTGCCCATATCGGTTCGCCGAATACTCCGCCCACGCATAGGTATTCAAACCCCCGGGTATCGCTAATGCGGAACTCGGCCGTCACTGAGGAACCCGGGCCCACGAGCGTGGGACTCGCTCGCCAGGGTGACAAGGGTGTCCCCGAGTGCGGTGGATGCACCGCGGGCATCCACGCCCGACGTCGCGAACGCTCCGTTGCGGGCGGGGAGGGGGTACGAAAACCGGGGGGGGGCAGAAAGGAAAACCCCACCCGACCAAAACCCCACCCACCGCAA
>NZ_JBHYIK010000101.1:23842-25722 GCF_042739735.1 Amycolatopsis sp. NPDC059027
TTGTGCCCCGTTGTGGTGTTCTAGCCCGGGCCCCACCCCCCCCGCGCGCCCCTACCCATGAGGCCCCACAGATACCCGCCCCGACCGCTGCTGCCCCGACAAGCTAAGCCACCGCACGAACCCCAACCGCCACAACAAGCCCACGAGCACCACCCACCCCACTGAGAAGACCTCACTCGGGCGGGCGAGTTCCACGCCGGAGGAAGTATGCCGGGCAGATCATATGAGTCTCGTACTACTTGGGGTACAGTGGGCACATGACGAAAGCCGAGACCTACCGCCGGATGGTCAACTCCCTGAACAAGGTCATCGTCGGACTGCAGCGCGCGGGCGTCGCCTTCGGGCCGATGCAGTTGCTCACCGTCGCGGGGCGCCGCAGCGGGCAGCCCCGCACGTTCCCCATCGCGGTCATCCCGCTGACGGGCGGCCGCTACATCATGCAGGCGTACCCGAAGGCCGCGTGGGTGGCGAACGCCCGCGCCGCGGACACCGTGACGCTCACCCGCGGCCGCCGTTCGTCGACGGCGCGGCTCGTCGAGGTGCCGGTCGACGAGCGGCGGCCACTGCTGCGCGAGCTGGTGAAGAAGAGCCCGGCGAGCGTCGCCAACCGGCTCGTGACCACCGGGCTGGCCGACGCCCCGACCCCGGACGCCGTCGCCGCGGCGGCCGAGCGCATCGCGGTGTTCCGCGTCGAGGACGTCTGAGGAATCAGGACAACGCGGGCACGGCGCGGTCCTGCCCCGTGTTGCACCCGGTGAGCCGTTCCGTCCACACTGGACACCATGAACAGCGGCCGCATCACCGCGGGCACCCTGCGGCTGGCCGCGTTGCTCGCCGTCGCGGGCGGTTTCCTCGACTCGTTCACCTTCGTCGCGCACGGCGGAGTGTTCGCCAACGCGCAGACCGGGAACGTCGTGCTGCTCGGCGTGTTCGCGGCACGGGGCGATGGGGCCGACGCGCTGAGCCACCTACCACCGTTGCTGGCCTTCGTGGCCGGTGTCGCGGTGGCCGAAACGGTGACCCACCCGCGGGTCGCGCCGTGGCTGCGGCGGCCGCTCCGGGTCGCGCTGCTGGCCGAGATCGTGGTGCTCGCGGTGATCGGGTTCCTGCCGGATTCCTTCAGCAGCACCACGATCGTGCTCATCGTGTCCTTTGTGGCCGCTCTGCAGAACTCGACGTTCGGCAAGCTCGGCGACTGGGCGGTCAACACCACGATGACCACCGGGAACCTCCGCACCGCGACCAAGGCCGCCTACCGCGCGGTGTTCCGCGAGGAGCCCGGCGCCGCCGCGCAGGCCCGCGCGTTCGGCGCGATCTGCCTGTCCTTCCTGGCGGGCGCCGGGCTCGGCGCGCTCGTCACCGCGTGGCTGGGCAACAGGGCGGCCTGGGGTGCCGCCCTGTTGCTCTGCGCCGGAATGCTGCTGTTCGTCCTCGACGAGCGGCCGCGTCAGAGCCGGTAGAGGCGGGTCCAGTTGTCGCGCGAGGTCAGCTCGGGCATCGCGCGCTTGTACAGCTCCTGAACAGTCGAGCCTTCCTTGCGAAGCCGGTTGATGACCTTGACGCTCCGGCGGGTCAGTTCGAACATCGCCGTCCGGTCGAAGGAACGGACCCGCACACCCTCCTGGCTCGCGTCCGTCACCACCGCGGTCCGGAACTGCGCGACATGCCACCAATGCGCGTCGTCGGCGGCCACCGCGCCCAGCGCGTGACGCTGCTTGCCCTGTGTCTGGTGCAGCAGTCGCTTGAGCATGACGAGCATGGGGCGGCTGGGCGGCGGTGCACTGGTGATGATGCCGATGTCGTTGGAGGCGATGCCGGGGACGTCGGTGGCCTTGTGGCGTTTGGTCTCCGGGTAGGCGTCGCGGATGCGGCGGATCTCC
>NZ_JBHYIK010000102.1:0-18824 GCF_042739735.1 Amycolatopsis sp. NPDC059027
CACACCCAGATGGATATTGGTCTCGTGGGCGCGGATTTGTTTATAAGAGACAGACATTGAGGGACTCGGAGTCCCTCAATGTGGCATTCACGGACCTGCGGGGGTGCGGGGGCCCGGCAGGCATCGTCTCGGCAGATGAGACGAGTCATCCAGGCAGTGGACGTGCCGCGAAGCGTGTGGCATGATGCCCACATGGCCACCATCGCCACGATTATTGCCGAGCGCGCCGGATAGGTGCTCCACGAGAGCATCCGGCGCGCAGCCTTCCGCATTCCTGCGGGAGGCTTTTTTGTTGCCCAAAAGGCACAGCGTTGTCCAAGAACAGTTTTCCCTGGCCTAGGAGCTGACCGTGAACCGCAAGGAGCCCGCCGATACTCCGCTCGGCGACGCGTTCCACCTCTACGACACGACCCTGCGCGACGGTGCCCAGCGCGAGGGGATCTCCTACTCCGTCACGGACAAACTGGCGGTGGCCCGGCTGCTCGACGAGCTCGGCGTCGGGTTCATCGAGGGTGGCTGGCCGGGCGCGCTGCCCAAGGACACCGAGTTCTTCGCCCGCGCCGCCGCCGGGGAGTTGCAGCTCAAGCACGCCGCGCTGGTGGCGTTCGGGTCGACCCGCAAGGCGGGGGCTACCGCCGACGCCGATCCGCAGGTCCGCGCGCTGCTCGACGCGCAGGCGCCGGTCGTGACGCTGGTGGCCAAATCGGATCTCCGCCACATCGAGCGCGCGCTGCGGGTCGACGTGGACGAAGCGTGCGCGATGGTGCGTGACACGGTTGCTTTCCTTGTCGGCGAAGGACGTCGAGTGTTCCTCGACGCCGAGCACTTCTTCGACGGCTACGCGTATTCTCCCGAAACTTCGCTGCGCGTGCTCGACGCGGCCGCGAGCGCGGGAGCCGACGTCCTCGTGCTGTGTGACACCAACGGTGGCCGGCTTCCGCTCGACCTCGCCGAAACTGTCCGTGAGGTCAAGGAAAAGACCGGGTTCCGGCTCGGAATCCATTGTCAGGACGACACTTCCTGCGCGGTGGCGAACTCCGTCGCCGCCGTGCAGGCCGGCGTGACGCACGTCCAGTGCACCGCCAACGGTTACGGGGAGCGGGCGGGTAACGCCGATCTGTTCGCCGTGACGGGAAACCTGGTGACCAAGCTCGGAATGGAGGTCCTCCCGACCGGAGGCGCCGCCGAGCTCACCCGCGTCTCCCATGCCCTTGCCGAAATCGCGAACATCGCCCCCGACACCCACCAGGCCTACGTCGGGGCGTCGGCCTTCGCCCACAAGGCGGGACTGCACGCGAGCGCGATCAAGGTGGATCCGTTGCTGTACAACCACATCGATCCAGCTTCTGTCGGCAATGACATGCGGGTACTGGTCACCGAGATGGCCGGCAGGGCCAGTCTCGAGCTCAAGGGACGTGAGCTCGGGGTCGACCTTGCCGGCCGGCCCGAAGCGCTCACCAGCGTGGTGCGGAAGGTCAAGCGGCTCGAATCGGAGGGCTGGTCCTTCGAAGCCGCCGACGCTTCGCTGGAACTGTTGCTGCGCAGGGAAGTCGACGGCCCCGAGCACGAGGTGCTCGACGAGCCGCCGTTCGAGCTGGAGTCCTACCGGGTGGTGCTCGACCACCGGCCCGACGGCGAGGTCGTCTCCGAGGCCACGGTGAAGGTGCACGTTCACGACCAGCGGGTGATCGCCACCGCGGAGGGCAACGGGCCGGTCCATGCGCTGGATGCCGCGCTGCGCA
Organism: Amycolatopsis sp. NPDC059027; assembly: GCF_042739735.1. Lineage (NCBI taxonomy): Bacteria > Bacillati > Actinomycetota > Actinomycetes > Pseudonocardiales > Pseudonocardiaceae > Amycolatopsis > Amycolatopsis sp. NPDC059027. Next base: position 1,743 of record NZ_JBHYIK010000102.1, read on the forward strand.
AGGCTTTGACGCCGCATCTGTCCTGGTTGGACAGTGTGGAACTGGCCGACTACAAGGTGCGCATTCTGCCGGGGCACCCCGGTACCGACGCTGTGACGCGAGTACTCGTCGAGACCACCGACGGCGAACGGGAATGGACCACGGTCGGCGTGCACGGCAACATCGTCGAGGCGAGCTGGCTCGCACTGTGCGACGCGCTGGTGCACAAGAGCCTGCGGTCATGAGGTACCCGAAAGAGTACGAGCAGCCGCCGGCCGACGATGACGATTGAGCGACTGGTCGCCCAACTGGATTCGGTGGGAGCGATGCCGGCGGCATGGCGCGAGGCTTTCCTGGCCGTGCCTCGGCATCGTTTCCTGCCACCACGATTCTGGGTGGACGACGACCAAGGCGAGCCGCGGCCGATCAGCCGCGACGACGATCCGGATCTCTGGCTGGAGTCGGCCTACCTCAACGTGCCGGTGCTCACCCAGTTCGATGACGGCCGGACCGTATGGCCTGCCGTCGACGGTGCGGTGTGCACGAGTTCGGCAAGCCAGCCCGACCTGGTACTGAGCATGCTGGCCGCCCTTGACGTGCACGATGGTCAGCGGGTGCTGGAGATCGGCACCGGTACCGGGTACAACGCCGCCATCATGGCGGCGCGGCTCGGTGCCGGGAATGTGGTCACCGTCGAGATCGACGCGGAACTCGCCGATCGAGCGCGGAATGCGTTGGCCGACAACGGCTTTCCGGTGACCGTGGTCACGGGTGATGGCGCGGAGGGCTACCGCGCGGGAGCGCCCTACGACCGGGTGCTCGCCACCGCGGCCGTGCGGGTCGGTGAGCTGCCTGCGGCCTGGCTGGAGCAAACCAAACCCGGCGGTGTCATCGTCGCGCCGATGCGCACCGATTTCAGCGGCAGCCTGCCTCTGGTGCGCTTCGCCGTCGATGAACACGGCATCGCCACCGGAAGCCCGGTCGGCAGGGTGGGATTCATGGCAGTGCGCGCTCAGCGGACCCCGGACTGGACCGTCGACGATCTTGATCCGGATGATCCCGCCGCCGAGGCTTCCACCACCACCTTGAAGCCGTGGCGGGTCGCCGAGAGCCACGACGTCCGGTGGGCCGTCGGAGTGCGAGTCCCGAACTGCGTCTGGGAACACCGTCCACCAGTGGGAGAAGGCGGCGATCATCTCCTGTGGTTACGAGATCCGACCGGCGAATCCTGGGCCGTTGCCCGCTACAGCGATGCTCCCGGACCCCGCCTCATCCGTCAGTACGGTCCCCGGCGCCTGTGGGACGAGGTGGAGGCGGCGTTCCGCGCGTGGGCCGCGGAAGGAAAGCCGCCGGTGGATGCGTGGCGGGTCGTCGTCACTCCGGAGACCGCTGAGCGATGACGCGCAGGAACGAGCCGAACGCGGCGGCGGAGAACGCCAGCGCGCCGCCCTCGGGATCCTTCGAGTCCCGGGCCGCCACCCCGCCCGGCACGAACGCCACCTCGACGCACGTGCCGTTGTTGTTGCTGTAGCTGCTCTTGACCCACCGCGTGGCAGGCGGCAGGAAGGCGATCTCAACGCAAGCGCCGTTGTTGGAGCTGTAGCTGCTCTTGACCCACTGGACGGTGGCGAGGTCTGGGGCGGACACGGCTGGCCTCCGGGCTAACTCCCGTCGATCATGGACCTGATCAACGTGACGGATTTGGTCGGTGCGGACGCGACCGACCGCAGGTTCTCGACCGCCATTTTATACGTCCGCAGGTGATCCTGGTCCTGCACGTAGACAGCACCTTCCAAGTGCTCGCTGTAGGCGATTGACTGTGCCTGGGCGAAGTCGAACACGACGAACTGCCCAGTGGTCGCGACATGCTGGCCATCCTCGGGCGAGAGCACCTGAATCGTGACATTCGGCAGTTTTGCGAGCTTGAGCAGGTGCCGGTACTGGGCTTGGCGGATCTCCTTGGTGCCGATGTTGAACCGTAGGGCCGCCTCGCCGATCACCGCGTGCAGTTCGAGCGGGTCGTCCTCGGTGAGCCGTTTGGCGCGGGCCAGTCGGAAGGACACGAACCGCTCGCTATGGTCTCGACGGACGAAGCCAGCCGACTCGGTGAGGGCTTGAGCGTAGTCCTCGGTCTGCAGGAGGCCGGGCAACACCATGGGCTCGAACACGAACTCGGCGTCGGCCAGGCCTTCCAACCCGACGAAGGTTTTCACCCAGTCCGGCACGACATTTGACCAGGGCGCCCACCAGGACTTGCCCTCGGTGCTGCCCGCGAGCGAGGTCAGCCGGTCGATGTCGCGCTGCGCGACGCCGTAGGAGCCCAGCAGCCTCGCCACGTCATCGGGGTACTGCTGGTACCGGCCGGTCTCCATGTGCCCGACCTTGGCCCGCGTGATGCCGGACGCGTCCGACGCCTCGGCGATGGTCATGCTGGTCTGCCTGCGGAAGTGCGCCAGCTCCACGCCGACCAGCCAGCGCAGTGCCGAAGGATCGTTCCTGGTTGCCATGGCGCCCATCCTCTCTCGCTTCGCGAGGTTCGGGTGTCGCCCAATGGTGTGATTGTCATCGCTAGACATCTCGCATAGATTTCAGCTAGCCGAACTCGGGAGGGCGAAGTGGACGTCAATGAACTGATGCTGACCGTTTTGGACGACGAGGCCAGGGAGTCCGCGCCTCGCCTGTTCGCTCTCTACGGCGTGTACCGGGAGCGGCTGGGCGAGGATGACGACGGCGCGTTCCTCGCCTTCGGCATGGAGTTCGCCGAGCCGCGCAAAGCGATCATGTGGGAGCCGGGGATGACCTGGCATTCGGATTCGGCGGCCAGCATCCTCAAGCGGTACCGCAAGACCGCCGAGGCCCGGCTGGTCTGGCTCAACGAACCGGAATGTCGCGCGATGAACGACTACGAGCTGGCGGGCGGCTGAACCGGATCGCGGACCTCGGCGGGCCGGGTGGTTACGTATACGTAGACTGGCCTCGTGCGTCTAGCTCGTATTGCCCACCCCGCCGGAGTCGCGTTCGCCTCGATCGAGGGGGACGGTGACGACGCCCAGGTCCTCGAGATCGCCGAGCACCCGTTCGGCCAGCCGAACTTCACCGGCAAGCGCTGGCCGCTGGCCGACGTGCGGCTGCTCGCGCCGATCCTGCCCTCGAAGGTGATCGCGGTCGGCCGCAACTACGCCAAGCACGCGGCCGAGTTGGGCAACGAGTTGCCCGCCGCGCCGATGCTGTTCATCAAGCCGTCGACCACCGTGATCGGCCCGCACGCGCCGATCCGCCGGCCCGCCGACGTCGGCAGGGTCGACTTCGAGGGCGAGCTGGCCGTGGTCATCGGCCAGCCGGTGAAGAACGTCAAGGCAGCGCAGGCCAAGAGCGTGATCCTCGGCTACACGATCGCCAACGACGTCAGCGCGCGTGACCTGCAGAAGTCCGACGGCCAGTGGGGCCGTGCCAAGGGCTTCGACACGTTCTGCCCGCTGGGCCCGTGGATCGAGACCGCGCTCGACCCCGAGGACCTCTCGCTGAAGGCCGAAGTGGACGGTGAGCTCAAGCAGGACGGGCGCACCTCCGACCTGGTGCACAAGATCCCCGACCTGATCGAGTTCGTCTCCGGTGTCATGACACTGCTGCCCGGCGACATCATCCTGACCGGCACTCCCGAGGGGGTCGGCCCGATCGTCGACGGACAGCAGGTCTCGATCACCATCGAGGGCATCGGCACGCTGACCAACCCCGTGGCCGGCGCCTAGTCCTTCGCCACGGGCTCCATGGCCCGGCGGGCGAACGCCGGTGCGTGCTCGGGCCGGAAGCCGAGTCCGAGCAGGAGCGCCGGGACGACGGTGAGCTTCGGGAACCGGCTGAACAGCTTGATCATCGCCGCGGGCGGGCCGTTGCGCTCGCCCGCCATCACCGGGCGCATGACGGCCCGGTGCAGAAGCCGCTGCAACCCCTGTACCAGCGCGGTCGGCAGCAGCCTGCGAGCACGGACCTTCGCCAGGTCGGCGCCGGCGGGCCTGCCGCGGCGCAGCGGCTCGGCGAGCAGGGCCGCCGTCGCGACCGCGTCCTGCACGGCGAGGTTGATCCCGACGCCGCCGACCGGCGACATCGCGTGCGCCGCGTCGCCGATGCAGAGCAACCCGTCGACGTGCCATTTGCGCAGCCGGTTCAGCCGGACGTCGAGGAACTTGATGTCGTCGGTCGTCTTCAGCTCGTGCACGCGGTCGGCGAACTCGGGGACGACCTGGACGACGTTCTCCCGGAACCACTCGATCCCGTGATCGCGCAGGTCCTCGCCCTTCGGGCCCAGATAGGCGACCTGGAAGTAGCCGGGGCGGGGCAGTGGGACGGCGAACCGGCGGTTGTGCATCCTCGGCATCAGCATTCCGGCGGCTTCGTCGTCGTGCCGGGAGACCCGGAACCACCAGGCGTCGAACGGGTTGTCGTACTCCACCGGCACCAGCCCCGCCTCGCGCCGGGCGAGTGACCAGCGGCCGTCCGCGGCGACCACCAGGTCGGCGCGCAGTTCGCCCGTCTCCCCGGCACTGGTCCGGTAGGCGATCCCGGCGACCCGGCCGCCTTCGCGGACCAGACCGGTCATCTCGGTGCTCATCCGCAGGGTGAACGTCGGTTCCTTGGTCGCGGCGTCGGCGAGCAGGTCGAGGAAGTCCCACTGCGGGACCATCGCGATGTAGGGGTGGGGCACCTTGAGACGGCTCAGGTCGGCGAGTTTCATGATCCCGCCGTCAGCCGTCGGAAAACCGGCCGAGTCGAGTTCGCTGTGCGGGATCGCGTGGAACTTCTCGCCGAGGCCCAGTTCGTCGAGCAGGGTCAGTGTCGAGGGGTGCACGGTGTCGCCCCGGAAGTCCCGCAGGAAATCGGCGTGCTTCTCCAGCACGGTCACCTCGACCCCCGCCCTGGCCAGCAGCAACCCCAGCACCATGCCCGCGGGACCGCCCCCGACGACGACGCACCCGGTGCGCTCGGTCATCTCGATCATCCCCTTATTCATCACTTGTTGAATAAGCTCAGAATGCACCCGGCACGCGGATGCGTCAAGCGTGCCGACGACGGATACGCTGATCGGGCTATGACTGAGACGACTTCTGTGGTTCGCGCGCGTTTCTGCCCTTCGCCGACCGGCACCCCGCACGTCGGGCTGATCCGGACTGCACTGTTCAACTGGGCCTTCGCCCGGCACAACGGCGGCAAACTGGTCTTCCGGATCGAGGACACCGACGCCGCGCGTGATTCGCAGGAGTCCTACGAGCAACTGCTCGACGCGCTGCGCTGGCTCGGCCTCGACTGGGACGAGGGGCCGGAAGCCGGCGGCGATTACGGGCCGTACCGGCAGAGCGAGCGGCGCGAGATCTACGCCGACATCGCCGCGCGCCTGCTCGCCGCGGGCGAGCTGTACGAGGCGTTCTCGACCAACGAGGAGGTCGAGGCGCGGCACAAGGCCGCCGGCCGGGACCCGAAGCTCGGTTACGACAACTTCGACCGCGACCTCACCGAGGAGCAGCGGGCCGCCTACCGCGCCGAGGGCCGCGTGCCGGTGCTGCGGCTGCGCATGCCCGACGCCGACCTCGGCTGGACCGACCTCGTCCGCGGTGACATCAGCTTCCCGGCGGGCTCGGTGCCCGACCCGGTTCTGGTGCGTGCCAACGGCGACCCGCTGTACACGCTGACGAATCCGGTCGACGACGCGCTCATGCGGATCACGCACGTCCTGCGTGGCGAGGACCTCCTGCCCTCGACCCCGCGTCAGCTCGCGCTGTACGCCGCGCTGCGCCGCATCGGCGTCGCCGAGTTCACCCCCGAGTTCGGGCATCTGCCTTCCGTGCTGGGGGACGGCAACAAGAAACTGTCCAAACGGGACCCCCAGTCGAACCTCTTCCTCTACCGGGAGCGGGGTTTCCTCCGCGAGGGCCTGCTCAACTACCTCGCGCTGCTCGGCTGGTCCATCGCGGACGACCGCGACATCTTCAGCGTCGACGAGCTGGTGGCGGCCTTCGAGATCGGCAAGGTCAGCTCCAACCCCGCGCGCTTCGACCTCAAGAAGGCCGAAGCCATCAACGCCACCCACGTGCGTGCCTTGCCTTCCGGCGAGTTCGTGACCCGCGTGATTCCGTACCTCATCGCCGACGGTGTCCTGCCGGGTGAGCCGGGTGAGGAACAGCTCGCGCGGCTCACCACGATCGCGCCGCTTGTCCAGGAACGGGTCACGGTTCTTTCGGACGCTTCCTCTATGGTGCGGTTCCTGTTCGTCGACGACGCGGAGTTCGTGCCCGAAGAGGACGCGGCGGCCAAGAACCTCGGTGAGGCAGCGAAACCGGTACTGAGTGCCGCGATCGCCGCGCTCGAAGCCTTGCCGTCGTGGGAGACCGGCGGTATCGAGCAGGCACTCAAAGACGCCCTTGTGGACGGTCTGGGTCTCAAGCCCCGCAAGGCTTTCGCGCCGGTGCGCGTCGCGATCACCGGACGCACGGTGTCCCCGCCGCTGTACGAATCGATGGAACTGCTCGGCCGCGACGTCTCGCTCGGCAGGCTGCGCCGCGCGCTGGACGGGTAACCGATCGGGGACGATCCACCCACCGGGAGTAGAACGACGGGGCCGGATCAGTGGAGGCGCAATCACCTCTTTGGCCGCGTCGCGCGCGCGGTAAAAGCCCTAGCCTCACGGGGTGGATTTCGCCTTGGCACCCCGGACCCCGTTGCCAACCGCTCCGCCCGCCACCGGGCAGGAACCGTGGGTACCGCCCGAACTACGGCTGGTGTGCCTCGACATCGACGACACCTTGATCGACTGCACCGCGGCGATCCGGCGCACCCTCGGCCTGCTCACCGGTCGTGGCGACCTGTGGCCGCTGTGGGACCTCATCACCGAGGAACACGTCGCGCTCGTCGTGGCCGGCCAGATCGACTACCCGACCATGCACCACCGGCGCACCGAGTGCTTCCTCGCCGAACTCGGCATCATCGCCGACGCCGATCAGGTGAACTCGTTCGAACGTCGCCGTCGCGAACTGCTGGCCGATTCCTGGGCGCTCTTCGACGACGTCATGCCGTGCCTGGAATGGCTGCGCGCCGCCGGGCTGCGGCTGGCGGCCGTGACGAACGCCTCGGGCGCGCACCAGCGAAGAAAGATCTCCGACCTCGGCCTCGCCCCGTTTTTCGATCACGTCGCCATCGCCGGCGAACTCGGCGTCGCCAAACCCCATCCTGTGATGTTCCACTCGGTTTGCCTCGAACTGGACTGCGATCCCGCCCGTGCCGTCCATGTGGGAGACAAACTGGACACCGACGCCATCGGCGCGTACAACGCGGGCCTCGGCGCGGTCTGGCTCGACCGCGACGGCGTCGGCGAGCGCGCGCCCGAGGGTGTACACACCGTCACGACCCTCGGCCAACTCCCTGAGCTGCTGGTTTCCGAGTACGCCACCGTCGGCGTGCCCGCGCAGCGCAGCGGTGGGACCCCCGCGTTCACACTCCGGGACCGCGTGCTCTAGTATTTCTCCTCGTGCGGTGCTGAGCCACGCAAGACCGGATCAGTACCTCACTGGGGTATGGTGTAATTGGCAGCACGACTGGTTCTGGTCCAGTTAGTCTAGGTTCGAGTCCTGGTACCCCAGCTGCAAGAGAGACCCCCTCTCAAGCCGGGAAATCGGCTCTGATAGATTCTCTCTCGCAAGAAAAACAGAAAACTCCCCGGTCATACGGGGAAAAGTTCCTAAGCCCCCGTCGTCTAGCGGCCTAGGACGCCGGCCTCTCACGCCGGTAGCGTGGGTTCGAATCCCATCGGGGGTACGCGAGCGAAGCGAGCCCGTGTCTGCTGAAAAGCACAGACGCGGGCTCGCTCGCGTTGTGTCTACCGGGGGGGGCACAACCCCCACCCCCCACCGGGGGGGGGGGCCCCGTTTGTTTTGAGCTTTGTCCGGCAGGGCGTCGTCCGAGAGGTGGAGTGGTGGATTCGAGTTCGCTCAAGGGGCTGCTGTCCGAGTACGCCGAGCTGGAGACGCAGCTGGCGGACCCGGGGGTGCACGCGGACCAGTCGCGTGCCCGCAAGCTCGGCCGCCGCTACGCCGAGCTGACGCCGGTGGTCACGACCGTCCGCGAACTCGACGGCGCCCGTGAAGACCTCACCGCGGCACAGGAACTCGCGGCCGAGGATCCCGCTTTCGCCGCGGAGGCCGAGGAAATCGGCGCCCGGATTCCGGTGCTGGAGGCCAAACTCACCGAACTGCTGCTGCCGCGCGACCCCTACGACGGTTCCGACGTCGTCATGGAGATCAAATCCGGGGAGGGCGGCGAGGAATCGGCGTTGTTCGCCGGCGATCTCCTGCGGATGTACCTGCGCTACGCCGAGCGGCACGGCTGGAAGGCCGAGGTGCTGGACTCGGTCGACTCCGATCTCGGCGGCTACAAGGACGTCACGCTGTCGATCAAGAGCAAGACGGCCGAGGCCGACGGCGTGTGGGCGCGGCTGAAGTTCGAGGGCGGCGTCCACCGCGTGCAGCGCGTCCCCGCCACCGAATCGCAGGGCCGCATCCACACTTCCGCCTCCGGGGTGCTGATCTATCCGGAGCCGGAGGAGGTCGAGGTCGAGATCGACCCGAACGACCTGCGCATCGACGTCTTCCGCTCGTCCGGCCCCGGTGGCCAGAGCGTCAACACGACCGACTCGGCCGTGCGGATCACGCACCTGCCGACCGGCATCGTGGTCTCCTGCCAGAACGAGAAGTCGCAGATCCAGAACCGCGCCCGCGCGCTGCAGGTGCTGCAGGCCCGGTTGCAGGCCATCGCCGAGGAGGAAGCCGCCGCGAAGGCTTCGGACGCGCGTCGTTCGCAGGTCCGCACCGTCGACCGCTCGGAGCGGGTGCGCACGTACAACTTCCCGGAGAACCGGATTTCCGATCACCGGGTCAACTACAAGGCGTACAACCTGGATCAGGTCCTCGACGGCGAGCTCGACGGCGTGCTGGACGCGCTGGCCACCGCCGACCGCGAAGAACGGCTGGCCGCTCAGGCAGGCTGAGCGGGACAGCGGAACGTAACGACCTAAGGTATCCCGAGTGGCACGCGAAATCCGGCTTGGCCTCGGTGTTCTGATCACGTCGCTGGGCGTGCTCCTGGTGCGGTTCCTCGTGCCGCGGCCGATCGGGATGGCCGACAACGGCGACGGCTGGCGGCTGCTGTGCCAGCTCGGCGCGAGCCAGCCGGACCGCCCGTCGGAGAAGTTCGTCCGGTTCGCCTACGGCGCCGCGCCCGAGTGCAAGAGCGCGTACATCTCCAGCCAGAGCTGGCTCGACAAGACCGCCAGCGAACTCGGCAAACTACTCGGTTCGTCCTCGGTGCTGAACCTGCTCGTGCTCGGCGTGCTGTGCACCGTTCTGCTCGCGCTCGGCATCACGGCGATCGTGCTGGGACTGCGGCTGTCGACGCGGAACCGGATCATCGCCACCGCGCTGCTGCTGCTCGTGGCCGGGGATTCGGCGTTTTTCGGTTACGTGGCTTCGGTGCTCAGCGAGGGCGCCGCGTTCATCGGCATTCTGCTGCTGTGCGGCGGTCTGCTCCTGATGAACCGCGCGGGCGCGTGGCGTTACGCCGGCGCGGTCGTCACAGTGGCGGGCGCGTTGATCGGGATCAACGCGAAAACCCAGACGCTGCTGCTGATCCCGGTGTTCGTGCTGGCGCTGCTGTTCGTGCGCGCGCCGGGCGTGCGCGGCCTGGCACGGTGGGCGCTGCCGCTGGCCGTGCTCGCCGTCGCGGGCACCGGGACCGCGCTCATGCAGTCGACGGGGGACCCGGCCAACGCAGAATACCGCGAGGCCAACATGTATCACGTGGTGTTCGACGCCATTGTGGACGGAAAGCACGATTCGGCCGCCGATCTCGCGGCGCTGGGGCTCCCGGCGGAGTTCGCGAAGTACAGCGGGACCGGCTGGTGGAGCGCACATCCCGCGCACAGTGATCCGCTGTACCCGAAGTACCGCGACAAGATCAGCAGGCGCAATGTCGCGCACTACTACCTCACGCATCCATTGAGGACAGTCGAGATCATGCAGAAGTCGGCACAGGAAGTGCTGACAGCGCGCGTGCCGAACCTCGGCAGCTTCGGCGAGCACGCCGGACAGCCTCCGCTGGCCAAGGAGTACCGGGTTCCCGTCGTGTCCGGCCTGACCGGCTTCCTCGCGCCGCTCGGCCTGTTCTTCCTCCTTCCACTGTGGATAGTCGTGCTGTGGCTGGGGATCCGCGCGTTCCGGCGCCGCTCCGGTCGCCGCGACCTCGGCGTGGTGACGCTGATGCTGCTGCTGTTTTCGGTCGGGCAGTTCCTCGCCTCCGGTCTCGGCGAAGGCATCGAGGGTGTCAAACACCAGCAGCTGACGTTGTTCCCGACGCTGCTCGCCGCGGTGTTCGCCGGGCTCAGCCTGTTGCCCCGTAAGGCACCGGAGGAAGTCCCGGCGGCATCGGACGAAGCCGCGCAGGAGGTCGCCGTCCAGCCGGCGGCGTAGCTGCTCGTTGCCGATTCCGCGCGACCCGGCCTCGTCCTTGACATCGACTTGGGTCGAGGTTTTAGCGTTGCCTGGTCTCTTGGCGATGTGGAGGAGGGATCGGCATGGTCGCGCGCCCCGCCGGGCAGGAACGGTCCGCGAACGAGGCGGACGTGCGGAGTATCAGGGAACTCGTGGCGAAACTGGATTCCGCCATCGCGGACCTCGACGCCGCGGAGTTCGACGCGTGTTTCACCGCCGACGTCGTCTTCACCAACCCCGCGGGCAGACGGTTCGTCGGCTGGGAAGAAATCAACGCGTACCACAGGGAAGCGCTGGCCGCCGCTCCCGAGGGCTATCGCAGCGGCTACACGATCGAACGCCTGACGTTCCCCGCCCCGGACGTGGCCGTGCTCGCCCTCCGGCAGCACGTGACCATGGCGGGCCGCGAAGGCTTCGAAAACGCCGGAACGTGGGTGCTGGTCAGGAGAGCGGGCGCCTGGTGGATTCACGCGGTCCAGAACACCAACGTCACTTAGTCGCGGCCGGCTTCCGGGGTGGTTTCGGCGGGTGCGTGGCGCGGCCGCCGGAAGACGACCTGGTGGTACAGCACGTAGTTCCACACCAGGCCGACCGCGATCCCGGCCGCCTTCGGCACCAGGACGTGCACGCCGGGGAACGCTTTCGTGACGGCCATGATGACCAGCGCCTGGATCACCCACAGTCCGAACGCGGTGACCGCGAAGAACAGGATCGCCTGGCGCCGCACGTTCCCGTCCTTCGCGCGGAAGGTGAAGCTGCGGTTGAGGGTGAAGCTGAGCGCCATCCCGGCGCTCGTCGAGAGGAAGTTCGCGACGAACATCGGGACGCCGAGGGTGACCAGCAACGCGTAGCCGAGCGCGTCGAGGAGTGTGTTCGCGACGCCGACGAGGCCGAACCGCAGCTGGGTGCCGGTGACGAGCTTCACCGCGTGGCACTCCCGGCGTCCGCACCCGTCCGCTCCCGCTCACCCGGGTCCGGCGGCCCGGTGCGGACCGATGCCACCGTGTACAGCGGCCGGTTCTGCACCTGGGAATAGGTGCGTCCGATATAGCTGCCGAGCACGCCGAGCATGATGATCTGGATACCGCCGAGGAAGAACATCGCGATCGTGATGAACGCCCAGCCGGGCACCGCGGTTTCGGGGGCGAACAGCTTGACGCCGACGACGTAGAGCACGCCGAGGAAACTGAGCAGCGAGATCAGGTAGCCGAAGCGGGTGATCATGCGCAGCGGGGTCACGGAAAAGCCGAGAATGCCGTCGGCGGCGAACCGGAGCATTTTGCGCAGTGGATATCCCGTGACGCCCGCGTGCCGTTTGTCCCTGTCGAACAGCACCGCTGTCTGCTTGAAGCCGATGTAGCTCACCAGCCCGCGCAGGAAGCGGTCGCGTTCCCGGTACTTGCGCAGCTCGTCGACGACCTTGCGGTCGACGAGCCGGAAATCGCCGGTGTTCTTGGGAATGTCGACCGCGGCCATCTTGCGCAGGAACCAGTAGAAGGTGCTCGCGGTCAGTTTCTTGAACGCCGAATCCTGGCGCGACCGGCGTTGCGCGTAAACGACGTCGAAGCCTTCCTCCCACTTCTCGATCAGTTCGAGCGCGACCCTCGGCGGGTCCTGCATGTCGCTGTCCATGATGATCGTCGCGTCCGCGTCGACCAGGTCGAGCCCGGCGGTGACCGCGAGCTGGTGCCCGCAGTTGCGGGACAGCTCGACGACGGTGACGCGGTCGTCGCGCTCCGCGAGCTCGGCGAGCTTGGCCAGCGAGCCGTCGCGGCTGCCGTCGTCCACGTAGATGAAGCTGAACGCGTACCTGTCCGCGAGTGGCCGTGTGACCTCGTCGACCGTACTGTGCAGCAGGTCGATGTTGGCTTCCTCGTTGAAGATCGGGAAGATGAAGGCGACTCTTCGCGCTTCGTCGGCCGGTTCTGCGGACACGGGGTCTCCGGGGGTTCTTACGGCGATCGTCCGCCCATCCTAGGAGATCACAGGCCCGGCGGCGACGAGGTCATGCGCTCGGCGAACTCCGCCATGCGCTCGGCATAGCCACTCTCGGCACCGAAGTGGACGGCGACCGCGGAGGCCCCCGCCCCGGCGTAGGCGTGCGCGTCCGCCACGGCCCGGTCGAGGTCGTCCCGGCCGCCGGTCCACTCCATCCGCGCGGAGGCCCGGATCTCCCGCCCGCCTGCCAGTTCGTTGAGCCGCACAACACGATTCTCGAAGTCGGCGGGTGACAGGCCCGCGCTCTGCCAGACGTCGCCCAGCCGTGCCGCGCGGCGCAGCGCGGCCGTCGAGTTCCCGCCGACCACGACCGGGATCCGGCCTTCGGGACGGGGCTCGAAGTGTCCGCCGTCCGGCCCCCGCCCGGTCGTGAAGAGCGTGTCGAGCAGCTCCAGCGTTTCGTCGGTGCGCTTCCCTCGCGCCGCGAAGTCCGCGCCGAGTTCGGCGAACTCCCGGGTGTTCCAGCCGACTCCGACACCGAGAGTGAGCCGGTGCCGCGACAGGCGGTCGAGCGTCGCGACCTGCTTGGCCAGGACGAACGGATCGCGCAGCGGCACGATCAGCACGGACGTGCCGAGCCGGATCCGCTCCGTCACCGCCGCGATATGGGCCAGCGTGATCAGCGGCTCGTACACCCCGCCGAACACTTCGCCGTAGGGCCCCGGCGGAAGGACGTGATCGGGCAGGAACACGGTCTCGTAGCCGAGCTCCTCGGCCGCTCGCGCCAGTGCGGCGGGGCGCCCGGGGTCCATGTCGGGTGCCTCGTCGGGCAGTACCACCTGCAGATCCATGGTTCAGCTCCTGCCGAGGAACTTTTCGATGGTGGTCAGCCAGTCGTCCCGTGCCTCGACGGCGATGTTGTGCCCCGCCTCGATCTCGGCCAGCTCGGCGCCCGGGATCGAGGCGGCCAGCTCCCGTGACAGCGCGGGGGAGACGAGGCCGTCCAGTGTCGTCGCGATGACGAGCGCCGGCACGCCGATCCCGGCCAGCTCGGCCCTGGTGTCGGCGGACGCGACGAGGTCGACGTGCTCGGGGCTGCCCGGCGGGATGAACGCGGCCAGCTCGTCGACGGCCCGTTCCAGCTCCTCGGCGCTCAGCGATTCGAGATGGCGTTCGCCGGTGCCGACGAGGGTCAGGAACTTCGCGAGCAGCCTGCGGTCGCCGTCGAGCAGCGTGCGCCAGACGTCGGTGGCGAGGCGCATGCGGTTGTTCTGGCGGGCGAACCCGGCGGTCAGGATCAGGGCCGTGACGCGGCCGGGATGCCGGGTGGCCGCGCGGACCGCGACCGCCGAGCCGAGGGAATAGCCGAGAATCGCGAAGCTGTCGAGTCCGGCGTCGGTCGCGATGGCGACCAGCTCGTCGGCGACGGCGTCGAGCTCCAGCGGCGTCGTGCTGCGGGGAGTGTCGCCGCTCCCCGGGTAGTCGGCGCCGACGACGGTGTGCGTGCGCGCGAGGTCGTCGAGAATCGGGCCGAAGTTGCCCGCGATGGTGCCCCCGCCGCCGTGCGCCAGCAGGAGTCCCGGCCCGGAGCCCCGGACGATGTGCGCGAAATGATTCGTCATGCTCGTGACGTTAAGGATTGACATCGGTGTGAAGGCCAAGCCCGGGTGGTGGGGGACACATGCGGATCGGTGAGCTGTCGCGGCGGACGGGCGTGAGCCAGCGCCTGCTGCGGTACTACGGCGAGCAGGGACTGCTGGCGGCAGGGCGTGACCGCAACGGCTACCGCGAGTACACCGAGGACGCCGTGATCCGGGTGCGGCAGATCCGCCGCCTGCTCGCCGCCGGGCTGAACACCGAGGTCATCGCCACCGCGCTGGAGTGCGCGAGCGGCGAGGAGGCCGAGCTGGACCTCTGCCCCGAGCTCGCCACGACGCTGCGTCGCGAACTCGACGCGATGGACGATCGCATCGACACCCTGCGCCGGCGGCGCGGCGTGCTCGCGAACTACCTCTCGGCCGGGGAATAGCCGCTACTTCCCGCGCGGGGCGGGCGGGACCATGCCGCGCAGTGCCGGGTGGTTCGGCAGCGTCGCGATGTTGTGCCGGACGCGGTATTCGAGGTCGCAGTCCCAGCAGATGGTCGCGAGCGGGGCGGCGCTGCTGTAGGGCAGGTACTCGACCTCCTCCGTGCGCCCGCACAGCGTCGTGATCACCTCGCCCGGCCCGGGGATGCAGGTCAGGAGGGCTCGGTGCCAGCGGCCGTCGACGACCGGGTGCACCCGGTCGAGGTCGACCATGATCTGCGCGGTCACGATTGGGCGACTCCTCTGTGGTCACTATTCGTAATCATGCGGACGCAGAGTAGGCTCGCCGCGCCTCTTCCGGAACAGACCCCCGGTCCGAGTCGGGGCCCCGGACTGTCCGGTCAGGGCGGGGCAGAGGAGGAGGGCGCGGTGCCGACATCGACCAGCGGTCGGAGTTCCCGCTATCGGGGGACGGTGTCCGGGTTCGTCCTCAAGCTCGCCCGGCAGACGGCCGCGCTCACCCAGGAACGGCTGGCCGAGGCGGTCGGCGCCGACGTCACGACCGTCCAGGCGTGGGAGTCGGGCAGGCGCCCGCTCTCGGCGTTGCAGACGGGGGACCTCCTGCGGCTGCGGAACTGTCTCCTGCGGCTCGGCGCGCCGTCCTCCACCGGGCGGCATCTGCGCGAGGCGATCGAGGTCGACGTCGTGCTGTCGCTGGCGATCGAACACGGCGGCGTCGGTGCCATACCCGATCCGCATCCGCTCGCCGCCGCGGTGCACCGGCATTCGCTGATCAACCTGCTCACCTGGCCGTTCACCGGTGTCACCCCGGGACAGCTGGACGGGTTCGTCTCCCGCGTCCCGCGCCGCGGCCCCGAACCGCTCTGGCCGACGTTCTGTCCCGACGAGCAGAAGCGGTTCTTCGATCACCTGCTCGCCGTCGCGGATCGCTGTGTCGGGCCGGATCAGCGGCTGCTCCGGCGTCAGGCGGTGTATCTGCTCGGCTTCGGGAAGAGCGCGGCGGTGAAGACCTGGCTGCACGACGAGTGGACACGCACCAGCGGGCGGAAGATCGAGGACGGGGACGTCGCCGAGCTGCTGGCGAAGCGGTCGGCGTCGATCGCGCTCGCGGTGACCGGTGACGCGGAGACGTTGTGCTCGTTCGTCCGGAGCACGTCCGGTGGCTGGGCCGAGACCGCCAATCTCAACTACTGGGCCTACTGGACCGGCGAACTCGTGGACGACCAGGCCGACGACCGGTTCGTCGCCGAACTGGACCCCCGCTGCTGGGGCGGGCAACGCCTCGGCTGGCACCTCGTGCACCGGCTCGGCCCCGAAACCCCGCAGCTGACCCTGAACCTGGACACCCTCTACAGCCTCGTCGTCTCCCGGCCGTCGCTGCTGTCCGAGCGGCCCCGGCTGCGCCGCCGGACCGCGGCCGCGCTGGAGCGTCTCGGCTCCGGCAGCGAGCTGCCCGGGTACTCCCGCGAGCAACTCGCCGGGCTGCGGTACGCGGTGCGGCTCGCCGACCGCTAGGCACCCGCGGCGGGAACACGCGTGCGGCGGAGGCGCCGCGCCGCGACTCGATAGTCTGGGGAGCACGCGGATCCGCCCCGACGCGCCGTGTCCGCATACGGGGTTGTTCCGCCTCGTGTGTCAATCTCGACGAGATGAAGGACGACCAGTGAAGCGGCAGCCGTTGCGCCTGGCCATCATGGAGGCGACCCGCATCCTGACCGAGGCGGGCGTGGCCTCGCCACGGTCGGACGCGGAGCTCATCGCCGCGCACGTGCTCGGTGTCGAGCGTGGCAGGCTGCCGATGGTGCCGCTGGTCGATCCGCCGGTCGTCGAGGCGATCGGGCAGCTGGTGAGCCAGCGCGCGAAACGGATCCCGCTGCAGTACCTCACCGGCTGGGCCGCGCTGGGGGACATCACCGTGAACGTCGGCGCCGGGGTGTTCGTCCCGCGCCCGGAGACCGAGCTGCTGCTCGACTGGGGCCTGAAGTTCCTGCACGGCCGCGAATTCCCGGTCGTGGTGGACCTGTGCACCGGGTCCGGCGCGCTCGCTCTCGCTGTCGCGCACGCGAGACCGGACGCGGTGGTGTACGCCGTCGACGTCGATCCGCAGGCACTGGCCTGGGCCCGGCACAACGCCGACGTCCACGCCGACGCCGGGAACACCCCGATCCGGCTCTACTCCGGGGACATCTCCGACACCACGATCTTCGCCGAACTCGACGGCCTGGTCGATCTGGTGCTGTGCAATCCGCCGTACGTGCCCGACGGCACGCCCGTCCCGCCCGAGGTCGCCGAGCACGACCCGGCTCGTGCGGTGTTCGCCGAAGAAAGCGGTCTCGCGGTCATCCGGCACGCGATCGCCGCGGGGGCGCGGTTGCTGCGAGCGGGGGGCGGGCTGGCGATCGAGCACGACGACACGCACGGCTCCGCCGTCCCGGCGCTGGTCCGGGCCCGCCGGGTGCTCACCGCGGTCGAGGACCACAACGACTTCGCGGGCCGCGCTCGTTTCGTCACCGCCCGAAGGCTCGGCTGAAGGGGGGGTTGCTCGCGGTGGTGGCGTCGTTATTCGCCATCAACGCGTACCGGGTGTGG
>NZ_JBHYIK010000102.1:18834-21102 GCF_042739735.1 Amycolatopsis sp. NPDC059027
ACCCCGCTGGGGGGGGCCGCGGCTTCTACCCCCCCCCCCAGACGGGCCGATTCTCTCTTATTCCCCCCGGGCCCCCCGCCAAAAACCCCCCAAACCCCGCGTCCGGTGAGACGAAGGTCCCCTTCAGCCCACGCTGCCCGACTTTCGTTGTGCGGCAAGCGGGTAGACCTTTCCCGTGCCCGGATGCGGGCTCCTACCGTCGATCTTCGAGGCCGTCATGGGGGCGGTCTCAGGGAGGAGCCCGCGCATGCGCGCCAGGATCCGACGCCGCACCACCATCGCCGCCGTGTTCGCCACGGCCGTTCTCCTGCCCGGCCTGTCCACCGCCACGGCAGTCGCCGAACCGCTCGTCCGCGACTGGCCCGCCCCGATCGACGCGTCGCACTGGAAGAACCAGTACGACATGACGTGGAACGACTACCGCAAGGTGCCGGGCACGAACTGGGCCGACCCGTCACTGAAACCGACCAAGCGCGCCTTCAAGGGCGCCGTCGTCCTCGCCGACTACCCGGACCAGGAGTTCGCGGTCACGCAGGCACCGCACTCGACCGTGTTCGGGAATCCTTCTGTGGAGGCGAACAACGTCCCACGTGCCGGGGTCGCGAAGTTCTATCAGGATTTCCTGAACAAACCGGGAACGCTCAACCGAGGGCACACCATCAACGAATACTGGATGGAGGATTCCGCGGGCCGCTTCGGCGTCCAGCTGACCGCGTTCGGGCCGTACCGGATGCCGGGGAAGTCGTTCGAATACGGCATGGACTTCCAGAACGCGTGCCCGCCGGGATCGAACTGCCGTCGCGATCTGCGCACGGACGCGGGCGCCGCGTGGCGGGCCGATGTCGGCGACGCCACGAAGAACTTCGACTTCGTCTTCTACCTTTCCGCCGGCCAGGACGAGAGTTCGACGTGGCAGGAATTCGGCGAGATGAAGTTCGGCGCCAAGGAGAACGTGCCGGACGCCTTCGGGCCGCCGAAGGGCAGCGGGTTGCCGAACTGGGCCGCCACCCGGTACGTCCCGTGGACGTCGTGGAAATCGGCAGCGAGCATCTGGCCCAACGCCGCCGACGGTTCGTCCACCCAGGCGGAAAGTTCCGGGCAGTCGGTGTTCGCGCACGAATTCAGCCACATTCTCGGAATCGGCGACAATTACAACAACCCGTTCGGAAAACCGCCTTCGCGGGACTACAGCGGGCCGTGGGAAATGCTGTCGCGCGGCACTTTCAACGGTCCCGGCGGCCCGCACACGCGCTGGCAGATCCCCGCGACCCAGGGCGGTTCGATGGGCGCGCAGCACATGCTGCGCAACAAGATGAAGCTCGGCATCGTCGATCCGGACGACGTCCTGAAACTCGACCGGGACCAGCTGGCGAAGTCCGGCCCCGTGTCGGCGCGGGTCACCGCGCGGGTGGCCGTCCCCGAGCCGGGTGCCTACAGCGGCATCACGATCGCACTGCCCGGCGGGGACAAGTCGCCGAAATGCGACCGGTCCAAGGATCCGTTCTGTGATGGCGGCGGCTACCAGAACTACACCGTCGAGGTCGTCGACCGGATGGGATCGGACTCGTTCACGCCGGACTCCGGGGTGCTGATCGCCAAGACCAAGAACCGGGACGACGCCCCGTTCGAGTGGATCATCGACGCCCACCCGGAGGACATCAACCTCACCGATTACACCAAACCGGACGGAACGCCGGTGAAGATCACGATCGGTGACTACCGGCAGCTCAACGACGCCACCTTCAAGGCGGGTACCGAGGCGGCCGGTCCCTACGAGTACACGGATCAGGCCAACCGGCTGCGCTTCCTGGTCACCGATGTCCAGCGGGACAAGAAGGGCATCCTCTCGTACACGGTCACCGTGGCTTCGCTGGACGGCTCCGGCGACCAGGCGAGGGGTGTCGCGGCATGGCCGTCGTCGGCCGCCTTCGCCCGGCGTGGCCTGGCCAAGTGCGACTTCACGCTGTTCAACACCGGTGCGTCGCGGGGCGCGGCCGCTCCGTTCGACAGCGACACCTACCGGCTGAGCGCGTCCACCGACGCCCGCGGCTGGCAGGTCCGGCTGCCGAACGAACTGGCCACCGCGAAGTTCGGCGAGCAGGCGAACGCGGTCGCGTACGCCAGGCACGGTTCCGACGCGGCCCCGGTCGCGAAGGTGCGGCTCACCGCGACGTCGGTGAGCGACCCGTCGAAGTCCGCGACCACCACCTGCGTCGCCGTCGGGTAAAGGACTCGTGAGCGTTCCGGCCGGTTCTAACCGTCCGGAAC
>NZ_JBHYIK010000102.1:21112-24983 GCF_042739735.1 Amycolatopsis sp. NPDC059027
CCGTCTCACGCCCCCCCCCCCCCCGGGGGCCGCGGGGGGCAACGTCTCTGGTGGGGGTCCGGGCGGGTAAACCCCGTCCGGAACGCTCGCGAGTCTGGTGCGGGGCTAGTCTTGGCGGCATGAGCGCGGTGTACGACTGCAGCAAGCGGGATTCGCGGGCCGACGGGCTGGCGGCGGCGGCGGGCGCGGTGCGTTCGAGCCGGCTGGTCGTCATGCCCACCGACACGGTCTACGGCATCGGCGCGGACGCCTTCGACACCGGCGCGGTCCAGGCGCTGCTGCGGGCCAAGAACCGCGGCCCGGACATGCCGGTCGGCGTGCTCGTCGGTTCGTGGTCCACAGTGGACGGCCTGGTGCTCGGGGTGCCGCCGCAGGCGCGGGCGCTGATCGAGGCGTTCTGGCCTGGCGATCTGTCCATTGTGCTCCCGCACGCGCCGAGCCTGCGCTGGGACCTCGGCCAGTCGCGCGGCACGGTCATGCTCCGGATGCCGCTGCACCCGGTGGCGCTGGAGCTGCTGCGCGACGTCGGCCCGATGGCCGTGTCGAGCGCGAACGTCTCCGGCCGCCCGCCCGCGTCCACCGCGCAGGAGGCGCAGGAGCAGCTCGGCGAGTCGGTCGCGGTCTACCTCGACGGCGGGTCGAGCGGCGAGCCCGTGCCGTCCACCATGGTCGATCTGACCGGCAGCGACCCGGTGATCCTCCGTGAGGGCGCGGTGAGCACGGCGGCGGTCGCCGAAGTGCTCGGGGTGCCCGCGGAAACGCTGGTGTGAAGCCCTTTTCCGGCCCCGGCGGCGGGCGCGGTAGCGTGTCCGCCGTGACTGCGACCCGTGCGGACGTGACGCGCTAGTGCCGCCCGTTCAAGGCCTTCTCCCGATCCGGGAGTACATCCTCGTCGCGCTGACCGCGACGGCTGTGACGTTCCTGCTCACCGGCCTCGTCCGCCGGTTCGCCATCAAGATCGGCGCGATCGCCAACCCGCGTGCCCGCGACGTGCACGTCGCGCCGATCCCGCGCATGGGCGGCGTCGGCATCTACCTCGGGATCGCCGCCGCGATGGGGCTCGCGAGCCATCTGCCCGCGCTGTCCCGCAGCTTCGGCTTCTCCTTCGACTCCGTCGGCGTGCTGCTCGGCGCCGGGGTCATCTCGCTCATCGGCGCGCTGGACGACCGGTTCGAGCTCGACGCCTGGACGAAGCTCGCCGGCCAGGTCATGTGTGCCGGGATCCTGGTCCTGTTCGGCGTGCAGTGGGTGTCGTTCTGGGTGCCGTGGGGCGGCAACGCGGACTCGTTCGGCTCGGTGCTCGTGCTGGACAAGAACCAGGGCGCGCTGCTGACCGTCGTGCTCGTCGTGGTCATGGTCAACGCGATGAACTTCGTCGACGGCCTCGACGGGCTCGCGGGCGGCCTCGGCTTCATCGCCGCGACGGCGACCTGCGCGTTCTCGCTCGGCCTGCTGGACTCCTCCGGGGGCGACGTCGGCGCGTACCCGCCCGCGCTCATCGCGGCCACGCTCGCCGGGGCCTGTCTGGGGTTCCTGCCCTACAACTTCCAGCCCGCGAAGATCTTCATGGGCGACTCCGGGTCGATGATGATCGGCCTGATGCTGGCGGGCGCGACGACCTCGGCGTCCGGCCGGGTGTCCTACACGCAGTTCTCCGGTTCCGACGCGCTCGCGCTGCTTTCGCCGCTGCTGGTGGTGGCCGCGGTGCTCTTCGTGCCGCTGCTGGACCTGATCATGGCCGTCATCCGCCGCACCCGCCGCGGCGAGAGCCCGTTCGCCGCGGACAAGATGCACCTGCACCACCGCCTGCTCGAGATCGGGCATTCGCAGCGCCGGGCCGTGCTGCTCATCTACCTGTGGGCGGGGATCCTCGCGTTCGGCGCGGTTTCGGTGACGTTGTTCAACAGCGTGGCGGTGTTCTGGATCGTCGGCTTCGGCCTGGTGCTCGCGGCGCTGGTGTCGATCGTGCCCCGGCTCAAATCGCGCAACCAGCACTCCACGTGAGTGTCTCGCCGCACGCGCCCGGGACCCCCGTGACGTGCGGCATTACACTGGCGTGTCGAACCGACCAGGGAGCCGTGTGGTGAGCGAGACCGAGAAGACCGAGCAGGAGAACCCGCACGCCAAGGTGGTGCTGCAGGCCGCCAGCGCGATGACCAAGGCCTCCTTGACGTTCGTCCCGCCCGTCATCGTCGCGTGCATCGTGCTGTTCACGATCCTGAACGGCGTTCCGGGCCTGCTCGGGTCGCTGGTCGGTGGCGTGCTCGCGTTCCTTTCCTCGCTGGCGACGCTCGGCATGATGCGCTTCAGCGCGGGCCTTGACCCGATGTTCGTGATGGTGACCGCGCTCGGCAGCTACGTCATCAAGCTCATCGTCCTGTTCGGAGCGCTGACCCTGTTGAAGGGCGTCTCCGTGCTGCACCCGCTTTCGCTGGGCATCACCATGATCGCGGCCATTCTGCTGGCCGCCGGTGTCGAGTTCGTCGCGTTCCGGCGCACCAGGATCCCGACCATCATCCCGGCCTGACCACGTTGTCAGGACCAGGGTCCTGGGCGGTTCGGGACCTACGTCCTCGGCCGATCGGCTGGTTCGTCCCTGGTTAGGAGTACGCCTGTACGGCACTTCCTGACCGGCTGATAAGGTCCGCGTCATAGGCGGCGACCCTGCGTCGCACGCCTCCTCAGACGAACCGCGATCAGCAGCGTGGCGACCGTATGGCTCGTTCCGTCTCCGCTGGTAGGTACCCGTTTGCGGAGCGTTCACCTGGAATTCCGGTGTGTGCGTAGCGTGAGACCACGTTCACCGCACAGTGGGGTAGCCGCCTCTAACGGCTCGATACGTGTCGGGTACGTTAAGTCCAGATCGTGACGATTCCCCCGGCGGAGTGAACGCCGGCCGGGAGAACCGGAAGGAGCCCAGTGGGCGCGCTGGTACTGACCGAGGGCGGGACCTTCACCCCGCCCGGTGCCGAGGCCTTCGACCTGCCCCCCATCTTCGGGTCGGGGTATTGGGGCAGTTTCACCAAGCCGATGCTGCTCGCCATCATCTCGGTGGCGCTCATCTCGGTGTACTTCCTGCTGGCCTCGCGCAGGCTCAAGGTGGTTCCCGGCAAGGGGCAGTTCTTCGTCGAGGGCATCTACAACTTCAGCCGCAACAGCATCACGCGTGAGCAGATCGGCGCGAAGGAATTCAAGCCGTACGTGCCCCTGGTGCTCGCGCTGTTCACCTTCTGCCTGGTGAACAACCTGTTCGGGATCATTCCGTTCTTCCAGTTCCCGACACTGGGCCGGATCGCCTTCCCGCTGGCGATGTCGCTGTTCGTCGTCTACCCGATCTACCACTTCGTGGGCATTCGCAAGCACGGTCTCGGCGGTTACCTGAAGAAGGAACTGGCCCCGCCCGGCGTTCCCGGCTTCGTGCTCCCGCTCTACAGCGTGATCGAGTTCGCGACGAAGTTCTTCCTCACGCCGCTCACGCTGGCCATCCGGGTTTTCGCCGCGATGTTCGCCGGCCACCTGATGATCGTGGTGTTCACCCTCGGCGGCGAATTCCTGCTGCTGGAGACCTCGAGCTGGGCGCTCAAGCCGGTGTCGCTGGTCGCCTGGATCGTGACCATCCTGATGACTTTCCTCGAGGCCTTCATCCAGATCCTGCAGGCCTACATCTTCGCCCTGCTGTCCGCGGGGTACATCGGCGCCGCACTGGCGTCGGAGCACTGAGAACACAAGCCCCCGATCCGCGCGAGCGCGTGGACCGAAGTGAAGGGAAATGCACGTGAGCAACATCGTTCTGGCCCAGCAGGCCGCCGAGACCGTCAACCTCAACAAGGGTCTCGCCGCCATCGGTTACGGTCTCGGCGCGATCGGCCCC
>NZ_JBHYIK010000103.1:0-24043 GCF_042739735.1 Amycolatopsis sp. NPDC059027
CAAACACGACACAACGAGAAGTTTTTCGGGGAGCCGTGATGCCGGTAAGGCCACCTTGAGGGCGTCAGACGCCCCCAAGGTGGCCTTACCGGCACCGCAGAACGCCGAGAATGTCCCGTTTGGCGGCTTGGTCGTGTCGTGGGGACCAGGCCCAGGGGCGGAAAATCGGCATGGTCAACAGGAATTACCCCGGAGTAGGGTGACCCGCATGGGTGCAGCGACGGCCACCGCGAAACAGTTCAAGACCGCGTTCGACTCGATTCACGCGTTCGGGTACTTCGCCCCGGAGCTCGAAGCGGCGTTCACCGCGGCGGGCCTGCGGCCGGGCCGGATGTGCTACTTCGCCGGCCGCTCGGCGCCGATGGGCGCGGTCGGGCCCGAGGTCGTGGCCGCCACCTTCTACAACTTCAACCCCGAGGTCATCGCCCGGCACATCCCGCGCGCCTGGACCCTCGCGACGCCGGAGCAGGTCGTCGCGGCCCGCTTCGAGGGCATCGACGCGGCGTTCACCCGGCTGCTCGGCGCCGAAGCCCTCGCGGCGGACGACATCGCCGAGGCGGCGGAACTCGCCCGAGAGGCCGCGTCGGCCTGCCGTCCGGAGGGCCGCGCGCTCTACGCCGGGCATACGAGCGTGCCCTGGCCCGACCGGCCGCACCTTATCCTGTGGCACGCGCTGACGCTCCTGCGCGAATACCGCGGCGACGGGCACATCGCCGCGCTCGTCCTCAACGGCCTCGGCGGGCTTCCCGCGCTGGTCACCCACACCGCCACCGGCAACGGCTTCCTCGCCGAGGCGGCCAAGAAGTCCCGCGGCTGGAGCGACGAGGAGTGGGCCGCCGCCGAGGCGGAACTGCGCGAAACCGGTGTCCTCGCGGCGGACGGGACGCTCACCGAGGCGGGCGAGGCCCTGCGCGAACGCATCGAGGTGGCCACCAACGCCGCCGCGGAAGCCCCGTGGACTCATCTCGGCCCGGAGAAGACCGCCCGGCTCGAAGAACTCTGCGCTGGAGTGGGCGAGCGAGTGGTCGCCGCGGGGGCGTTCCCGGCGGGTGTGTTCGCGACAGGCCGCCCCTGAACCGGTTTCTCACGCTATGTGGTGAAAGAGCGGGCACGCTTTGTGCGGGCAGTAACCGTTCCAGTGTTACGTCAAGATCGAGTTCGTCACCGGTCGGCCGCGAGGCCCTCACAGAGCGGACTCGCGCGACGGCGCCGAATGGGTCATGTCACACTGTCCGCGGCCCAGCAGGTCGACATTCGGCTCACCCAGCGTGAACAACAAACTCGCGTCCGGGTGAGTTCGTTCGCACACTACGAAATACGGGTGGCCGGGGTTAAACCCGGCGAGTCTTGCCACGATGATGGAGGGCGAGGAGTTTCCGTGTGAGAAGCCTGGCTCCAGCCCCGAGAGACAAGTCGACATCTACACAGCGCGCTTTGACCACTACCCCTCGTAACGCCATGATGTTGTTCGAAGTACCGCCGAAGCCAGAACCGCGCGGGCCCCACCGCGCACCGGGAGTAACGCGATGACCACCATGACCGCCTTCGAGACGCTGGCCGCCAACGGCGAACTCGGCACGGGCAACGTCCGTAACTGGCTGCTCGACAACATCATTCCCCTGGTGCTGCTCGCCGTCGCGCTCCTGCTGCTCTGGCTCGGCGGCGGCAAGGGGGACAACGCCGGCGTGATGCGCAGGCTCGCGGGTGTCGTCATCGCGCTCGCGATCATCGGACTCGCGGTCAGCGGTGCCGGCGTCAACGTGGGCAAGTGGATCTCCGGCCTGTTCACCGGCTGAGGCGGGCCCGGCGTGCGCATCAGGACGGATGACGAGGTCTACCGGGTCGACGCCGTATGGCTCGGCCCACCGAAAGCGACTTTTCCCTGGCGGGCCCGCTACGTCGCGTGGCTCATCGGGATCCCGGTCTTCCTGGTCGTGCTCACCGTCGAACGGTGGGCCGGATGGGGCTTCGGGTTCTTCTCCACGGCGTGGGCGTTCGTCGCCACGATCCTGATCACCAAGCTGATCACCGCCA
Source organism: Amycolatopsis sp. NPDC059027 (assembly GCF_042739735.1). Classification (NCBI taxonomy): domain Bacteria; kingdom Bacillati; phylum Actinomycetota; class Actinomycetes; order Pseudonocardiales; family Pseudonocardiaceae; genus Amycolatopsis; species Amycolatopsis sp. NPDC059027. Next base: position 2,035 of record NZ_JBHYIK010000103.1, read on the forward strand.
AGATCAGCCACGAGCGCCCGCTGGGCGCGGTGGCCGCGATGGCGGCGCGCGAACTGACCACGCCGAGAGAGAAGACCACGGGCACGGGTGGCGCGGTCACCGCCAGCCGGGTCCGGGTGCGCGCCGAGCGTCCCCTGCCGAAGCACAAGCGGAGAAGGCGATACCAGCACCACGGCGGCACGGGCGCCCAGCACGTCACAGCACAGGGAACACCACGAGCGCGCCGGGGCCGTGCCGCGGTCCGGGCCGGGAGGTAGTCGTTGTTCGGTCGCGGCGGAAGCCGAGGAAAACGAGATCGGGACATGCCCACCGGCGCCTGGCAAACGCCGCAGCAACCCCGCTCACCGGGCGCCCAGCCCTCCGGCAAGGGCAGGCGGCTGCCCGGGGAACAGGCGATCCCGGCCTACACACCGTCGATCGCGGCACGCAGCATCGACGGCCACCTGCTGCGCACCGGGTTCGAGGTCTACGCCTGGTACCGGCTCGCGCCGCAGCGGTGGTCGTTCCGGTCGGATTCGCAGCGCCGTGACCTCATCGCCGCCATCGCGGGCCAGTACGCCGAGCTGCAGGGCCGCTGGCTGCACCTGCGGGTGACCAACCGGCCGTACCCGATCCGCATGTGGGCCGAGGCGCACGTGCACAACGCCGTCGGCAGGCCGGGAGACGTGCCGGGCGCGCTGTCGTTCGACGACTACCTCATCGGCGAGCAGCAGCAGCTCATGGGCCGTTCGATGGCCGAAAAAGAGGTCTACATCGGCGTCCAGGTGCAGACCCGGCGCATGGTGGACCGGGCGGTCGAACGCGCGGCCCCGGTGCTGCGCAAGATCCTCCCCGAAGCCGTCGACGCCGAGCTGTCCGCGCTGGACTCCGAGGTCGAGCACCTCGACCAGGTCATCGGGTCGGCCGGGCTGGAGGGCCGTCCGGTGCACGCCGAGGAGATGTCCTGGCTGATGCACCGCTCGTGCTCGCTCGGCCTGCCCGCCCCGCGCAACATGCCCGCCGTGCCGGGCGCCGCGTGGGAGCCGGAGGACCTCGCCAGCTTCACCGACGCGGCCGACTTCTACGCCGACCCGTACGCCCCGACGGTCACCGTCCGAGGCCGCACCGGCTCCAACGCCGGGGTGTCGCGGCATCTCGCGGTGCTCACCGTCGGGCAGATGCACGGGCTGCAGATCCCCGAGGTCGACGACCCGTGGGTGCAGCACGCCGACCGGCTGCCCGCCTCCGTGGAGGTGTCCGCGCGGATCTACGTCCGGCGCCCCGAAGAGGTGGCAGGCGAGCTGCAGCGCCAGATGAACAAGGTCCGCTCGCAGGTCAAGCACTACACCGACGAACACGAGCTGGAACCACCGCAATCGCTTGCGCGCCAGGCAGGGCGGGTGCTGGAGATCGACGACGAGATGACGTCGGGCTTCACCGCGCTCGCCACCCGCGTCTATTCGTGGTGGCGGATGGCGGTTTCCGGGCCGACCGAGCGGGACGCGCTGAAACTCGCCCAGCAGCTGCTGGACCTGTACAAGCCGAAGATCGCCATCGAGCATCCCGAGGCGCAGTACGCGATGGCGCGGGAGTTCATCCCGGGCGAACAGCTGGCTTCGGCCGCCTACAAACGGCGCGGCTCGGTCGTCTGGGCGGCCTCGTCGGTGCCGACCGCGACCGCCGAGGTGGGCGACCGCCGCGGCATCCTGCTCGGCGAGACCTGCACCGCGACCCGGCGCCCGGTGGCCTGGGACCCGTGGATGGCGCAGGAGATCCGCGACGGCTCCGGCCTGACCGCGATGGTCGCCGGGCTGGGTGGCGGCAAGTCGTTCCTCGGCGGCGGCATCGTCTACAAGACGTTCCGCGCGGGCGCGCACTGGACGATCCTCGACCCGTCGGGCCCGCTGTCGCGGCTGTGCGACCTGCCCGAGCTGCGGCCCTACGCGCGGCCGATCAACCTGCTCAACGCGCAGCCCGGCATCCTCAACCCGTACCGCGTGGTCGCCGAGCCGCTCATCGAGCACTTCATGGACGAGGACGACCCCGAGCGCTCGTGGCGCCGCGAGAAGGCCCTCGCGGGCGCGACGCGGCGTCGTCTGGTGCTGGACGTGCTCACCGGCGTCCTGCCCTACGAGGTCTCGCGGATGGCGCAGACCCGGATCGTGCTGCTGCGCGCGGTCCGCGCCGTCGGCGGCCGGTTCGACGCCGACCCCGGCCAGGTCATCGACGCGCTGCGCCGCGACTCCAGCGAGCACCACGAGCACGCCGTCGTCGTCGCGGACTTCCTCGACGAGATGCGCGAGCGGATGGCGCTGCTCATCCCGGAGACCGACGCCGACCCGTACTCCGAGACCCGCGACGACCGGCTGACCGTCCTCACCATGGCCGGGCTGACGCTGCCGAAGGACGGCGTGCCGCGCGAGTACTGGACGGACGCGGAGTCCCTCGGCGTCGAGATGCTGAACCTCGCCGCGTGGCTGACCCAGCGGTCGGTGTACGAAAAGCCGAAGGAACTGCGCAAGGGCGTCTGGATCGACGAGGCGTTCTTCCTGTCCGAAGTCCCGACCGGCCGTGTCCTGATGAACCGCTTCGCCCGTGACTCGCGGAAATGGAACGTCCGGGTGCTGCTGTCCTCGCAGATCCCGGCGGACTTCCTGAAGATCCAGGGCTTCGTGACCCTGCTGGACTCGGTGTTCGTCGGCCGTCTCGACGACGACGACGCGCAGGCCGACGCGCTGCGGCTGCTGAAGGTCCCGGTCGGCGTCGGCTACGAGCAAGTCGTCGCGGCTTTGGGGCGCCGCCCCGGGGCACAGCGGGGGATCGAACGCGACGTCGAGCCACGGCAGTTCATCTTCGGCGACGGAGCCGGTGGCGTGGAACGCATCCGCGTCGACTTCTCCGGCCCGCACCTGGACCACCTGCGCGGCGTCATGGACACCACGCCGGGCTCGCCGGACTCGAGGCCCAAGCCGGGCAAGGAAATCGTGGCCCCGAAGCTCGACGCCAAGGTCTACGTACCCGTACCACCGGAGGAGGACCCGGAGCTCGAGCAGGACTTCGAGCTGGCCGCCGAACTGGAGGTCGGCCTCACCGACGACGTCCTGCTGGGCTCGCCCGACCCGCTCGCCAGCGAAACCGGCGAGGTCGACGGCAGTGTCCACAGTGGAGCCTCGAACGGGAGCGCGAACGGCGAGGGCGGGAAGCACGCCCGGTCCGGGAGCGGCACCAAGGGCGGTCCTGGCAGGGATGCAGCGTGAACACCTTGATGACGCTGGCGTCTGTCCTCGCAGTCGCCGCCGGATGGCGCTGGCTGCGCCGGCCTACTACCAAGGAGGCCGAAAGTAAGCCGACCAGCAAGGCCAGCGGACCTGCGCGACTGCTTACTTTCGGTCGGATTGGTATCTACCGGCACAGCAAGGAAGGGCCTGCCAACGGCATGCGCTGTGGTCGTCGCGCCGCGGTGACCACGGCGGCGCTGATCATCGGCATGCAGATCGTGATCACCGCGCCCGCGAACGCAGCGGCCTGTGGTGAGCCGCCGAACCCGGAACGTCCCGGCGCGGGGCTGGTCGGCGCCGTCGATCCGCCGGAGGGCCACGGCGAGCCGGGAAGCGCCTACATCGACTACAGCTACGCCGGGCTGGTCTGGGACACCTTCCAGACCAACTGCACGCCGCTTGCCGGGCTGGCCTCGCCGAACTCGACCATCGACACCTGGGCGGGCAACCAGCTGTTCAACGTCGGCAAGAACATCGTCGGCGCCACCAACTCCCTGCACTACACGGTCCTGAACGGCGGGCTGCTCAACCCGATCTACTCGGCGGTGAAGTCCGGCGCGGAGAAGGTCTACAACAACATCTACGCGCAGCTGTTCGGGCTGGCCGCGCTGCTGCTGTCGATCATGCTGTTCCGCAACATCTGGCGCGGTGACCTCGCGGCGATCAGCAAACGGGCGCTCTACTCGCTGGCCGCCATCTGGCTCGCCGCGTCTTCGCTGGCGATGCTGCGGTACTTCGACCCGATCGACAAAGCCATCGTGCAGACCACGACGAACATTCAAGCCGGGTTCGTCGACGAGAACGAGAACCGGATCGTCCGGGACATCCTCCCCACGGACCTGCACACCCAGATCGTCTACAACAACTGGCTGCGGGGCGAGTTCGGCGATCCGAAGTCGCCGCAGGCCGAGCAGTTCGGCAGGCCGTTGCTGGACGCGCAGGCGTTCACCCGCAACCAGCTGGTCGCCGGGGACGACGGGAAACAGAACGTCGTCGACGCGAAGAAGGCCTCGTACAAGGACATCTCGACGAAGCTCGGCCCGGCCACCGGTTACTTCACCGGTGAGGACGGCAGCCGCACCGGGTCCGGTTTCCTCGCACTCGGCCAGAGCCTGGTGTACGCGCTGTTCCAGTTGCTCGCCAAGGCTTCTGTGCTGCTCGCGCAGGTGCTCATCCGGCTGTTCGCGCTGACCGCGCCGCTCGTCGGCCTGGTCGCGTTGCTGCATCCGGACATCCTGCGCCGCGTGCTCAAGGTCGCCGGCGGCGTCGCGTTCAACCTCGTCGTGCTGTCCGTGCTCGCGGGGGTGCACGCGCTGCTGCTGCAGGCGATCTTCGCGGCGGGCAGTGCGTTGTCATTGCTGACGCAGATGGTGCTCGCCGGGCTGGTGACCGTGTTGCTGTTCATGGTCGGGCGGCCGGTGCGGCGGCTGTGGCAGATGGTCGAGATGTCGGTCGGCATGGTCGGCGGCGCGGTGCCGACGCCCAGTGGCGGCCTCTTCTCCCGCTTCCGCAAGAACAAGGGCCCGACGCCGCAGGACGAGTTCTGGCAGAACGTGCGCGACACCGACGACGTCGTGGACGGCGAGGCCCGCGGGCCGATCGGCGCGACCGTCGGCGGCGGCCGGTTCCGGCCCGAGGCCACGGTTTTCGCCAACGCGCGGCGGCTGGACAACCACCGCCCGGCGGCGGCCTGGTCCGGTGCGCCGTGGCCGGGCGCGGTCACCGCGGGCGGCGGTGTCGCGGCGCTCCCGCCGGGTGGCGGCAGCGGCGCCCCGGCGTTCGGGCAGTACAACCCGCTCGTGGGCGCGCCGGGCGACTACGTCGTCACGGCGAGCGGAAACCGGGTGCTGCGCGAGGAAAGCCGCCGCGTCGACACCTCGCCCGTCGCGGACCGGCGCTGGAGCGACGAACCGGAGCCGGTGGTCGTGCCGTCGCGGATGACCTCGGCGAACCACGAGAGCGGCTACGGCACCGGCGACCACGCCGCGCCGGAGGCCGCGATGCCGGTCCAGCCGCCGCCGGGCGTGCGTGCCCAGCCGCGGCGGGTCGACCCCGAGGTCGTCGCCGGGAAACCGGTTTTCGTCCTGTACCGGCCGTCGCGCGGGCTCGAGGTCCGCGAGGAGCTGCGCGACACCGACCACCTTATGGGGCGGTGACCCATGCCGATCCGCACGAACCGCGGCCGCACCGCGGTCTACCGCCGCCTGTGGGGCTGGCCGCTGCGCTCGCCCCGGCACCTGATCGGCACGCTGGTGTTCCTGGCCATCATGCTGACCGCGCTGGGCATCGTGCTGCCGAAGGTCATCGGGCGTCCCGCGTCCGCGGCGGGCGGGCCGGACGGGACGTCGGCCTCGGCCACTCCCGGCCCCGGCCTCGCCGTGCCGCCGCCCGCGACGTCGACGCTGCCCACCCGGCTGACCGGTCCGCAGGCCACGCCGTCCACGGCCCCGCCGAGCCAGGACGCGGTCAAGGTCGCGAAGGAATGGGCCACCGCGTGGGTCAAGCACCCGAACGGGATCACGAACGCGCAGTGGCTGGAGGGCTTGCGCCCTTACACCACCGACGAATACCTGCCGGTGATGTCCACTGTGGACCCGGCCAACATCCCGGCGACGAAGGTCACCGGTGAACCCGCTGTCACGACGTCGTACACCAGCTCGATGAAGCTGGTGGTCCCCACCGACGGTCCGAAACTGTCCATCACCGTGGTGAACTCTCCCATGGGCTGGCGGGTTTCGGACTACGACCAGGCGAGCTGAGCACCGATGCGTCTGGGGCTTCTCGTCGGCGCGCTGATCGTCGCGGTGTTCACCGCGGTGGTCACCACCAGCACCGTGGCCAAGGTCGTGTCCGACCAGCAGGAGGCCGCGGCCAAGGGCGTCGTCAACACCAGTTGCGACGCCTCGCTCGGCCCCACCCAGCCGGGCACGGGCGACGGCTCGACCGACGCGAGCAAGCTCAACGAGGAGCAGCGCGGGGTCGTCGCTCAGATCATCGCGATCGGCAAGCAGCGCAACCTCGCGCCGCGCGCGTGGCAGGTCGCGATCCAGGCGGGCATGACGGAGTCGGGCCTGCGCAACCTCAGCTACGGTGACCGCGACTCGCTCGGCATCTTCCAGATGCGCCCGTCGATGAACTGGGGCTCGGTCGCCGAGGTCACCAACGTCCAGTACGCGATCAACAAGTTCTTCGACGTGCTGAAGGCGGTGCCGGACTGGGAAAACCGGCGTCCCGGCGACGCCGCGCAGGCCGTGGAGCGCTCCGGCTTCCCCGACCGCTATCACAAGTGGGAGCCGATGGCGGCGCACCTGGTGCAGAACCTCGGCCAGGTCACCGACGTCTCCGGCTGCGGCCAGGGCATGGGTGCGCTGGTCCCGGCCAGCCAGGCCGCCGCGCAGGCGATCAAGTTCGCGCTCGGCGAGCAGGGCAAACCGTACCTCTGGGGCGGCAACGGCCCGGACGCCTGGGACTGCTCGGGGCTGATGAAGGCCGCCTACAAGTCCGCCGGGATCGTCCTCCCGCGCGTGGCGTCGGACCAGTACAAGGCGGGCGCGATGATCCCGGTGAAAAACGCGCAGCCCGGTGACCTGGTCTTCCTCGCCACCGACATCGCGGACCCGGTGACCATCCACCACGTCGCGATGTACCTGGGCGACGGCAAGATCGTCGAGGCACAGCAGGACGGCGTGCCCGTGCACATCCGGCCGTTCAAGTTCACCGAGGCCGAAGTCGTCCCGCAGGCTGTCCGACCCGGCGTTTAGCATGGTCTGCGGAGCCACGGGCTCTTGACACCCGACCGGGGTGAACGGTAACGCCTGGCACGCGTCAGGCCCGGAACAGCGTGAGCGGGGCCGATTCACCCGACGTCGCGGCCAACTCCATCGGCGCGCGGCCGCGCACTGACAGAGGATGAAGACGTGGCACGGAAATTCGGCAAGCGAGGCAGGACGCCAGGGACCACCGGCGCCAGCCAGGACCCGAGGACGCTGTTCGGCGCGCCGCAGCCGCCGACGCAGCAGCGTCCCGCCTCCAGCACGCCGCTGGCCGACCAGCTGAACCAGGGCTGGCCGGGCGTCGACGCGGGCTACGTCGTGCTGCCGCGTTCGCTCGCCGAGAACATGTCGCTGCCCTGGCAGCAGCAGATGGCCGCGCTACTGGCGCAGTTCCACCACGAGAACGCGCGGCTCGCGTGGCCGATCTACCGCGTGGTGCCTTCGCGGTACGAAAAGCTCGTCGACTTGGACGAGGAGCAACTGGCCGAAGCCGGGTATCTCGTCGAAATGGACGCCGACGGCGAGATGACCTATCGCGAGCGCAGCGGGCGCAAGGTCGCGGACCCGGACAACACCACTGTCCTGGTGTCCTGTCTGGACCCGATCCCCAAGCCCGCCGGGCACCAGGCCGTCCCCGAGGAGGCGGCCATGGTCGATCCGGACCGGGGCCGCGCGCCCGCACCGATGAACATCGGTCCGGCACCGGTCTGGCGGACCGTGCCCCAGCCTCCCGGCCCCCAGCCGCCTGGTGGAGTGGCGCCTGGTTCATCGACCGCAGGTGCACCGACGCCCGGTGCCCAGCAGCCGGGCGCCCAGCCGCCTGCCGCGCCGACGTCCGGTGCTTCGGTGCCTGGGCCGCAGTCAGCCGGGCCGCAGTCGCCGGGTACGCCTACACCGGGTGCGCCGACGGCCGGGCCGCAGCCGCCGGGCGGGCCCCAGGCCGGGGCACAGCCGCCGCGGCCGCCCGTTGCCCAGCAGCAGGAAACCCCGCCGCAGCCGCCCTTTCCCGCCGAGCAGCCGTCCGCGCCGACGTTGCCACCCCAGGTCTGGGGCGCGCCCGCCGAGCCGACCGCCGGTCCGCAGTGGACGGCGGCCATCTCGTCCGCGGCGGCTTCACCTGCTCCCGCTCCCGCCGAGGCCGCATCGGAAGGCCCGGCTCAGCAGCAGGCCGAACCCGTCGCGCCGGCTCAGCCGGAATCCCAGCCCGGTCCGAGCCTCGGGCCGGACCAGACGCAGCCGGTCGCCGACAAGGTCGTGCGCGAAGCGGACACGGGTGCTGATCAGTCCACTGCGGATACCGAGGCAGCCGCTGTCCCGGAGAACGACGCCGCCGCGCCGGAAGAGCCTGCCGAACAGGGGAAGGAACCGTCCTCAGAGGACGATTCCCCGGCCGCCCCGGAACCGGGTGCTCAAGCCACACCGGTGAAGGACGACTCCCCACATGGCTGGGCACAGCCCGGACCCACTGCGCAGGGTGCCTCGCCGTTCGGCGAAACCGGCGCGGGACCCGCCGTTTCCCAGCCTGGCCAGCCTTCGGCCGGTGATACCGAGCCATCCGGCGCCGAAGCGGCGCCCACGCGGAACGACGCCCCCTCGTCCAGCACGAGCGCACCGCCGCCCAACCCCGGCGCGGCGGCATCACCGGAGGTGCCGCCCATGGGCTGGGTGACCAGGTCGGATCCGGCGGCCCCTGCCTCGACGACTCCGGCCGAAGGCGCGTCGGAGACCACTGCGGCTCCGTACGGCGGAGCGGCGGAGCCGCCCGCGCCAGGTTCGGCCGCGACGAGCACCGGCACACCGCTCCCGGTCTTCCCCAGCAGGGAACCCGGGTACCCGGAGCCGCCCGCGCGGCCGCACAATCCCGCGTTGCCGGTCTTCCCCGGTCAGGGCTCCGCGCCGGTCCCGCCCACGGTGCCCCCGGCGTCGGATCTGCCGGTCTTCCCCGGCCGCGAATCCACGCCGGTGCTCCCGCCCTCGTCACCGGTCCCGCCGCCCCCTGGCACGCCGCCGCCCGGCCTGCCCCAGCCGTCGGCCACGCGGCCGCCGCTGCCGCAGCCGTCGAACAGCGGCCCCGGTACGCCGCCGGGTGGCGAACGCGGCTGGTTCGACGAGTTCCAGAACGCGCGGGAAAACGCGCCGGAGCCCGACTCCGGCGAATTCGGTCCGACCGGGAACCCGACCGAGATTCCGTACCGCTACCGCCGGTGAACGCGGCGGGTGGTTCACCGTGACAGCGGACTTCGCCGGTGTCACGCTTGAACCATGGCTAACGACCCGAACCCGGATCCGGGCTGGTACTACAACACCCGCACGAACGAGGTCGAACACCTCGACCGCAGTCGCGGCGCCGACCTGCTCGGCCCTTACCCGGACGAGGCGACCGCTCGCCGCGCCCTCGAAATCGCCCGCGAACGCACCCGCGCGGCCGACGCCGCCGACGCCGCCTGGAACGACGACTGACCTCGCTCCAGCCCCTCCGGCAGGAGCAAGGGACCTTTGCTATCGCCGGAGAGGAGCAAGGGACCTTTGCTAACGTCCGTGAGCAAGCCAACTATTAGCGTGCTCACCAACGCAAGCAAAGGTCCCTTGCTCCGCCAGTCAGGCAGGCGACGGGCTCAGGCGTCCTGCGTGGCCAGCGACGGCGGGGCGAGCACGAAGCCGGGGTCGACCTGCTCGGCGAGGTCGGCGCCGGCACGGCCGCTGCCCCAGGCACGCGCGTTGCGCAGGTGGAACTCGATACCTTGGCGCTGGTAGCGCGCCCAGTCCCGCCGCTCGGCGTCCACGGTCGCGAGCATGGTGTCGAGGGTCCGCAGGTTGTGCGATTCGAGTTCGCCGATCGGCCGCGCGGTGCCCCGTTCGGCGGCGCGCACGTGCCGTGAGTTCTCCAGCCAGCCCAGCAGGGCCTCGCCGACCTGCTCGCGCAGGAAGTCCACGTCCTCGGCGTCGGTCACCTTGTTCCCGACCACCACGAGCCGCACCCCGAAATCGCGCGCGTAGTCCGCGTACTGCCGGTACACCCCGACACTGCGGACGGTCGGCTCGCACACCAGGAATGTCACGTCGAAGCGGGTGAACAGGCCCGAAGCGAACGCGTCGGCCCCGGCGGTCATGTCCATGACGACGTATTCGCCTTCGACGTCGACCATGTGGTTGAGCAGCAGTTCGGCCGCGCCGACCTTGGAGTGGTAGCAGGCCACGCCCAGATCGTCCTCGTCGAACTGGCCCGTGACGCCGAGCCGCACTCCGCCGAGTTCGCGGAAGCAGGCTTCGGTGATCGGGTTGTCCTCGAACGGCGTGACGAGCCGCGAGCCACGGCCGGGCGGCGTGGTCTTGATCATCGCCGCGACGTCGGGGATGCGCGGATTGTCCCCGCGCAGGTACTCCTTGATCAGCGCCATGTTGTCGCCCAGCGTCGGCCAGGCCAGCGCTTCCTCCTCGGTCGCGCCCAGCGCCACCGCGAGGTGCTGGTTGATGTCGGCGTCGATCGCCAGTACCGGCTTGCCGGTGGCGGCGAGGTGCGCGACGAACAGGGACGAGAGGGTGGTCTTCCCACTGCCGCCCTTGCCGACGAACGCGATCTTCACGGCCGGATCCCTTCTGAAGATGGTATCGGTTTTCATTACAGGCACGGTTAACGTACACCCAACCGGCCGCACCCGAACGAGCGATCAAGGCACCCGGTGCGGGATAGTGTTGTGTGGTGCCTCCACTCGTGATCAGGACACATGCGGCCGGAGGGGATTTCGCCCGCCTCCGGGCGGAGTTCGTGCTGCCGGAGGCGTTCGGCCCGGACGTCCTCGCCGAGGCCGAGGCCGCCGTCCTCGATCCGCTCGCCTCCGCCGGGGAGCGGGAGGACGCCACGCATCTTCCCTTCGTGACCATCGATCCGCCGGGCTCGAAGGATCTCGACCAGGCCATGGTCATCGAGCGCACCCGCCGCGGGTTCCGCGTGCACTACGCGATCGCCGACCTCGCCGCGTTCGTCCCGCCCGGTGGTGCGCTCGACCGCGAGTCGCGCCGTCGCGGCCAGACGATGTACCTGCCCGACGGCAACGTCCCGCTGCACCCGCCGGTGCTGTCCGAGGGCGCCGCGAGCCTGTTGCCCGGCGAGATCCGGCCCGCGGTGCTGTGGACGATCGAGACCGACGAGACCGGTGAGCTGACGTCGACGCGGGTCCGCCGCGCGCTGGTGCGGTCCACCGAGCAGTTCGACTACGAGACCGTCCAGGCCGCGCTCGACGCCGGCACCCCGCATCCTTCGGTCGCGGCGCTGCCCGAGATCGGCCGGGCGCGCCGGGAGCTCGCGATCCGGCGCGGCGCGGTCGAGCTGCAGCTGCCCGAGCAGGAGATCAACGGCGATCCCGACGGCGGCTGGGCCCTTGCCCAGCGCCCCCGCAACTCCGTCGAGGGCTGGAACGCCGAGATCTCGCTGCTCACCGGCATGGCCGCCGCGGAGATCATGATCGGGGCCAGGGTCGGGGTGTTGCGGACGTTGCCCGATCCCGACGGCACCGCCGTCGAGTGGCTGCGTCGCTCCGCCGACGCGCTCGGCATCGCCTGGCCGGAGGCGACGACGGTTTCGGAGTTCCTGGCCACGCTCGACCCGGGGAAGCCCGCGTCGATGGCTCTCTACACCGACACGACGCGTCTGCTGCGCGGCGCCGGGTACACCGCTTTCGACGGGGAGCTGCCCGCGCTGACCACGCACGCCGGGATCGGCGGTGCCTACGCGCACGTGACCGCGCCGATCCGGCGGCTGGTCGACCGGTTCGCGACGGAGATCTGCCTCGCCGTCACCGCGGGACGCGAGGTGCCGGACTGGGTGCGGGCCGCGCTGGGCGAGGTGCCCGAGCTGATGACCGCGTCCGATCTGCTCGCCGCGAAGGTCGAACGCGCCTGCATCGACCAGGTCGAGGCGTGGGTGCTCGCCGAGCGCGTCGGTGGCGAGTTCAGCGCGGTCGTGCTGCGTGCCGAGGAGACCAGGGCCGAGATCCTGGTGGAGGATCCGCCGGTGATGGCGAAGTGCGCGGGGGAGAAGTTCCCCGAGGGTGAGCGGATCGCCGTCCGGCTGACCGCGGTCGACGTCGAGAAACGGAAGGTGTCGTTCGAGCGGGCATGAGCGAGGTGGCATGAGACTCGAACTGTTCGACGATCTCGGGGAGACGGTCCCGCTCGAGGGGCCGCCGTCCCGTGTCGTGTCACTCGTCCCCTCGCTGACCGAAGCCGTCGAGGTGAGCGCGCCGGGCTTGCTGGCGGGGGCGACCGACTACTGCACGCACCCGTCCACTTTGGACGTTCCACGGGTCGGCGGCTCCAAGTACCCGAAGCTGGACCGCGTCCTGGACCTGCGGCCGGATCTCGTGCTGGCCAACTCGGAGGAGAACCGCCCCGAGGACGTGGCGCGGCTGCGTGCCAACGGGATCCCGGTGTGGGTGATGGCGGCCGCCGCGACGGTGCCCGCCGCGCTCGGCTCGCTGCGCCGCGTCCTCACCCAGGCCTACGGGCTCGACGAACCGGACTGGCTGGTCGAGGCCGAGGAGATCTGGCGTGAGGTCGCGCCCGTCCGGTTCCACGCCGTGGTGCCGGTGTGGCGGAAGCCGTGGATCGTGCTCGGCCGCGAGACCTTCGGGGGCGACGTTCTGCGCCGGGTCGGCGTCGCCAACGTCTACGACCGCGATCCGGAACGCTATCCGCGACCGGACCTCGGCGAGCTCCGCGCCCGGTTCGACACCGAGGCCGACCTGCTCGTGCTGCCCGACGAGCCGTACGAGTTCGCCGCCGACGACGGGCCGGAGGCGTTCCCAGGAGCGCCGTACGTGCTGGTCTCCGGCCGCCACCTCACGTGGTACGGCCCCTCGCTGGTCGACGCCCATGCCGCGCTGACTCAAGCCCTCCAAGGTCTCTGAAGCCCCCGAAAGACACCTCTGACCTGCGGAAGAAGAGCAAGGGACCTTTGCTAACGTTCCTTAGCGCACTAATCGATCGTGCACCACCGGACGCAAGCAAAGGTCCCCCGCTCCTCCTCCGGACGCCGTTAAGGCCACCTTGCGGGCATCGGACGCCCATAAGGTGGCCTTGACGGCATGCTCCCCGAGGATCAGAGCGTCAGGCCGGTCAGCACCGTGACGCGCTCTTCGGTGAAGTCGGCCATCGCCGACGCCGGGCCCTCCCGCCCGACGCCGGAGTCCTTGACCCCGCCGTAGGGCATCTGGTCGGCCCGGAAGCTCGGCACGTCGCCGACCAGCACGCCCCCGACGCGCAGGCGCGCCGAGACGTCGAACGCGGTCGGCAGGTCGCGGGTGAACACGCCCGCCTGCAGCCCGAACCGCGAGTCGTTGATCAGCCGCACGCCCTCGTCCACCGATTCGACCCGCGTCAGCGACACGACCGGCCCGAACACCTCCTCGGCCATCACCGACGCGTCCTCCGGCACGCCCGCGAGCACCGTCGGCTCCACGGTCGCGCCGTCGCGGGAGCCACCCAGGAGCAGCGAGCCGCCGGCCGCGACCGCGTCGGAGACCCACGATTCCACCCGCGAAGCGGCGGCCGTGTTGATCAGCGGCCCGACGTCGACGCCGTCCGAGCGCGGGTCGCCGGTACCCAGCGCGCGCACCTGCTCCAGCACCTTCTCCTGAAGCGCGTCGAAGACGTCCGCGTGCGCGTACACGCGCTGCACCGAGATGCACGACTGGCCTGCCTGGTACATCGCGAACGTCGCGATCCGCTGCGCCGCGAAGTCCAGGTCCGTCCAATCGGGACAGACGAGCACGGCCGCGTTCCCGCCCAGTTCCAGCGCGACGTGCTTGCGCGGCACACTGTCGCGGATGCCCCAGCCGACCGGTACCGAGCCGGTGAACGACACGACCGGCAGTCGCGGGTCGGCCACCAGCGCGGCTGCGGCTTCGTTGTCCGTCGGCAGAATCGACCAGCTCCCGGCCGGAAGGTCGGTCGATGCCAGGATTTCGCCGAGTGCCAGCGCGGTCAGCGGCGTCGCAGGCGCGGGCTTGAGCACGATCGGCGCACCGACCGCGATCGCCGGCGCGACCTTGTGCGCCACCAGGTTCAGCGGGAAGTTGAACGGCGTGATGCCCAGCACCGGGCCACGCGGCAGGCGCCGGACGAGCGCGAGCCGCCCGGTACCGCCGGGGTCGGTGTCCAGCCGCTGCAATTCGCCGGAGAAACGCCGTGCCTCCTCGGCCGCCCACCGGAACGTCGACACCGCGCGCCCGACTTCGCCGCGCGCCCACTTCAGCGGCTTCCCGGACTCGGCGGTGATCAGCTGAGCCAGCTCTTCGGACCGCTCACCCAGAGTTCGGGACACGTGGTCCAACGCGCCGGCCCGGACGTGCGCGGGCAGCGTCGCGAACTCCTCGGCGACGTCGTGCGCGGCTTGCACCGCCGTCTCGATGTCCGAAGAGGACGGTACGAAGTGGACTCCGGCTTCGCTGTCGTCGAAGGAATGCCGGACGACGGCGGTCGCGTCGCTCGTCACCGGCTTCCCGGCGACCCAGAACGGAACAGTTGTGCTCATCGGGAGGCCTCCAGACGAATGGCGTATTCGAGAACGGAAAGACCCTCGTCGAGCAGGTCGTTCGACAGCGAAAGCGGCGGAAGCAGCCGGACGACATTGCCGTACGTGCCGCAGGTCAGCACCACGACACCGGCCGCGTGGCAGGTCTTCGCGATGCGCTGGGTCGCTTCGGCGTCCGGCTCGTTCGTACCGGGCTTGACGAATTCGGCCGCGAGCATCGCGCCGCGTCCGCGGACGTCGCCGATGAGGCCGGTTTCCGCCGCGAGCGCGCGCAGCCGGGGGAGCACCGCGTCTTCGATGCGCCGCGCCGATTCGGCGAGGTTCTCGTTCCGCATGGTCTCGATCGAGCCGAGGGCGGCGGCACACGCGATCGGGTTACCGCCGTAGGTGCCGCCGAGCCCGCCCGGCGCGACGGCGTCGAGCAGTTCGGCGCGGCCGGTCACCGCGGCGAGCGGCAGCCCGCCCGCGATGCCCTTCGCCGTGGCGACGAGATCCGGCACTACCTCTTCATGCGAAGACGCGAACCATTCGCCGGTTCGGCAGAACCCGGTCTGCACCTCGTCGGCGATGAAGACGACACCGTTCTCGGTGCACCATCGCGAAAGCGCGGGCAGGAATCCCGGTGCGGGCTCGATGAACCCGCCCTCGCCCTGGATCGGCTCGATGACCACGGCCGCGACCTGGTCGCCGCCGATCTGCTTGGCGATCCGGTCGATCGCGATCCGCGCCGCCTCCTCGCCGGACAGGCCGTCGCGGTACGGGTACGAGCCCGGCACGCGGTAGATCTCCGGCGCGAACGGGCCGAAGCCGTGCTTGTACGGCACGGATTTCGCGGTCAGCGCCATCGTGAGGTTGGTGCGGCCGTGGTAGGCGTGGTCGAACACGACGACGGCTTGGCGGCCAGTGGCGACGCGGGCGATCTTCACCGCGTTCTCCACCGCTTCGGCGCCCGAGTTGAACAGCACCGACTTCTTCGCGTGGTCGCCGGGCGTGAGTTCCGCCAGCGCCTCGCACACCTCCACGTAACCCTCGTACGGGGTAACCATGAAGCACGTGTGGGTGAACCAGCACGCCTGCTTGCGGACGCGGTCCACCACGGCGGGCGCGGAGTGGCCGACGCTGGTCACCGCGATCCCGGAGCCGAGGTCGATCAGCACGTTGCCGTCGGCGTCGGTGAGCAGGCCGCCGCTGGCCGAGGTGATGTAGGCGGGCAGTACGGAGCTGACGCCGGCGGCGACCGTGGCGGCGCGACGTTCCTGCAGCTCACACGAGGCGGGGCCGGGGATCTCGGTGCGCAGTCTGCGTTGCTGGGGCGCCGGTGCCTGGGGCCCGGCCTCGGTGACGGTCACGGCTGAACTCCTGCGTCGCGGGGATGGGGGGCGCCCTCAGCATGGGACCGCGACGGCCCGGCGTCAGCAGGCCGAACTGTCCAATTCCCGAGTTAGAATTGGACACTATGGCACTGACCCTGCGCGACCTGGCCGCCGAGCGCTCCCTCGGCCTGCGGGTGCTGGCCGGGGAAGCCGCGCTCGACCGCCCGATCGGCTGGGTGCACCCCACCGAGCTGATCGATCCGCAGGCCTTCCTCGAAGGCGGTGAACTCCTGCTGACCACGGGCCTCGCGCTGGACGAGCGGACGTCGCCCGCCTACGTCCGCGGGCTGGTCGACGCGGGTGTCGCCGGGGTCGGCTTCGGGGTCGGGCTGAGCCACGGGCAGGTGCCGCGCGCGCTGGTCGGCACCGCCGCCGAGGTCGGGCTACCGCTGCTGGAAGTGCCGAAGCGGACGCCGTTCATCGCGATCACCCGCGCCGTCTCCCGTGCGGTCGCCGCCGACGAGTACGCCGCGCTGGTCCGCACCGGGCGCGGACAGCAGGAGCTGACTCGCACAGCGGTCGGGAAGTCCGGGGTGGGCGGGGTCGTGCGCAAGCTGGCGCGGCTTGTCGACGGCTGGGTGGTGCTCTTCGACGCCTCGGGCACGGTCACCGAGGCCGCTCCGGCGTCGGCTCGCGGGCACGTCGAAGGCCTGCGCGGCGAGCTGGAACACCTCCGAGCGGGCACGCGGCTGACGGTGCTGGGGGAGTACGAGGTCGCGCTGCAGACGCTCGACACCAGGACACGCGGGGTCCTGGCGGTAGGCACCGAGGGGCCGCTCGACACCGCGGGGCAGCACATCGTCAACACCGCGGTGTCCCTGCTTTCCCTTGCTCTGGAACAGAATCGAGCGCAGAGCGCGGCGCTGCGCGACCTGCGCACCGGACTGGTCGAGCTGCTCGCCCAGCGACAGAATGCACTCGCTCTCGGCGTGATGACCACGGTGTGGGGTGGCGCGCCGGAGCCGCCTTGGTCGGTGCTGGCTTTCGTCGGCCCGCTCGCCGCGCGGCGAGCGTTGCACGACACTCTCGACGCCGACACCGTCGCCGAGGACGTGTTCTTCGCGCATTCGGGGTCCGCGGTACTGGTCTTCGGGGCAGCGCGCCAAGAGGATCAGGTGCTCGCAGCCGCGGCGCGGATCGGCGGCCTGCACGGCGGGCTCGTCGAGAAAGTGTCCCTTGTGGACTTCGCGACCGTGGCGGAACAGGCCACGCACGCGGCATCGTCGGCCCAGGAGCAACGGGTCCCGCTCGTCCGGTACGCCGAACACGTCGGCGCCGGACTGCTGGAGCTGGTCGAACCTGGGGTGGCGCAAGCGTTTGCGGCCAGGGCGCTCACTCCGTTGCGGCGGCACGACGAGACCGGGCGTGGCGACCTCGTCGAATCGCTGCGCTGCTGGCTCGAACACCACGGGCACTGGGACAACGCCGCCACGCGCCTCGGCGTCCACCGGCACACCCTGCGCAACCGGATGCGAAAGGTCGAGGAGCTCACCGGCCGCTCCTTGGACTCCCCAGGCGTGCGCGCCGAACTCTGGCTCGCCCTCCAGCTGGGCTGAAGGGGACCTTCGTCTCGCCGGATGAGCTGAAGGGGACTTTCGTCGCGTGCGACGCGAGGAAAGTCCCCTTCAGCCCACGCGGTTCCGGAACCCGTCCGTGGCCTCGCGAAGCGCCGCCAGCACCCCGGGATCGTTCACCGCGTGCCCGGCGCCTTCGAGCAACCGCAGCTGCGAGCCTGGCCACGCACGATGCAGCGCGTACGCCGTGGCGGGCGGGCAAACGGCGTCGTAGCGGCCCTGCACGATGACGCCGGGGATGCCCGCGAGCTTGCCGGCGTCGCGGATGAGCTGCCCTTCTTCGAGCCAGGCGCCGTGGCTGAAGTAGTGCAGGGCGAGGCGCGCGAAGGTCAGCGCGAACTTCGGGTCCGAGTACTGACGGACGAAGGATTCCTGGGGGAACAGGGAAACCGTCGCCCCCTCCCAGACGCTCCAGGCGAGCGCGGCGCGTTCGCGCACCGCGGGGTCGGGGTCGTAGACGAGTTCCGCGTACGCGGCGAGCGGATCGTCACGGCGCTCCTCGGGCACCGGCGCCAGGAAGTCTTCCCATTCCTTCGGGAACAGGTTCGCCGCGCCGCCCCCGTAGAGCCAGTCGAGTTCGCCGCGCCGGACCGTGAACACGCCGCGCAGCACCATTTCGCTGACCCGGTCGGGATGTTTCTGCGCGTAGGCGAGGGCGAGCGTCGCGCCCCACGAACCACCGAAGACCTGCCACCGGTCGATGCCGAGGCGTTCCCGCAGCAGTTCCATGTCCGCGACCAGATGCCACAGGGTGTTCGTGGCCAGATCGACGTCGTCCTCGCCGATGTGCGGGGTGCTGCGCCCGGCGCCGCGCTGGTCGAACAGGACGATCCGGTAGACCTCGGGGTCGAAATGCCGCCGGGTCAGCGGCGCGATCCCGCTGCCGGGGCCACCGTGCAGCACCACGACCGGCTTGCCGTCCGGGTTGCCCGCCTGCTCGCAGTGGATCCGGTGGCCGTCGCCGACGTCGAGCAGGCCCTGCGCGTGCGGGGCCAGCGGCGGATAGAGATCGTCCATGGCCTCACTGTGCCCGAGATGGGCGGTGAGACGAAGGGTGGGGGCCCGCCCCCGCCGCCGGGCTGAGCGGGCCCCCGGTCTTCGATCGCGTCAGCACGCGGGCGTCGGGGTGACGTTCGCGAATCCCTTGCCGGCGTTGGTCGCCTTGTTGCTCGCGCAGACCTTGGTGGTGGCCTGGGCGGCCTTCACCACGTAGTAGCCATAGGCGGACGGCGCCTGCGGATCGGAGACGTTGCCGGAGAAGGTGTTGTTCTGTCCCCAACCGTCCAGCTGGACGTGCACCTCGAAGCCGCCGTACTCGGCGTCGTGCACGAACACCTTGCTGCCCTTGTTGTCGGCGATCACGTAGTTGTTGCCCTTGACGTCGACGAAGCTGTCGGCGTAGTTCTCGCCGCTCTGGCCGGTGCCGTCGAAGGTGTTGCCCCGCAGCTCGCCGCCGGTGGTGCCCTCTTTGACGTCGATCGCCTCGGCGCGGACGTTCGGGCCAATCCTGTTCTTCAGTGCCTTGTTGCGGTCACTGCGGTCGGGCTGCCCGCCCGGCCAGTTGCTCTTGGCGGACCCGAAGTAGACGCCCTCGCCGTAGCCGCCGTACTCGCGGCCGGTGTCGCTGATTTCGTTGTTCTGCACGACGTTGTCTGTACTGCCGTGCTGGAAGTGGATGGCCTCGTGCCCGATCCCGGACACCTTGAGACCGTCGACCACCGTGTTGTGCACTCCCAGTGCCATCACGCCCTTCTGCCCACCGGTGACCGAGAACCCGGACAGCGTCCAGTAGCTGCCGGTGAGTTCGAGCGTGCGGCCACCCGAGGCCGACAGCACGGCGGTGCGCGGGCCGGTCAGCGTGATGCGGCCGCTCGCGGTCCCGCTGCGATCCGCCTTGAAGTTGCCGGTGAACGTGGTGTTCGCGGCGAGTTCGATCGTCGTTCCAGGGGACACTGCAGACAGTGCCTTCTTCAGTTCCGCGGAGTTCGCGACCTTGACCGTCGCGGCGGACGCGGCCGGGGTGAGCAGGGACAGTAGTACGACGGTTCCTGCCGTGGTGGCCAGAATCCGCTCACGAACACGCATCTCGTTCCTCCACTTCGAGGGGCGAAAAGGTCGGTCTCGCGGCGTGTCGTAGACGCTAGGTCACCCGCCGAACGAGAGTCAAGTACGTGTTTTGAATTCATGTATGTGAACAATGGGACGAGTCATGGCGGGGTGGGGGTCTTGCCGTGGGTTAACACGGTGCTCGGTACTTTCTTTTCGGGGAATTGTCCTGATGCATATCGGAGAGGCCCGGAATGTCCGCGGTTACCTATGTCGAGTCGATTGTCGTCGGCGCTTTGCAAGGGGTGTCGGAATTGTTTCCGGTGTCCAGTCTCGGGCACAGCATCCTGCTGCCCGCGCTGGTCGGCGGGCAATGGGGCCAGGATCTGAGCATCGGCAAGGATTCGCCGTACCTCGCCGTGCTCGTCGCGATGCACGTAGCGACCGCGCTCGCGCTCGTGATCTTCTTCCGGCGCGACTGGGTGCGGATCATCGCCGGGCTGTGGACATCGGTCCGGCACCGCGAGATCCGCACGGCCGACCAGCGGCTCGCCTGGTTGCTCGTGCTGGCCACGATTCCGGTCGGGGTCGCGGGGTTGCTGTTCGAGGGACTGCTGCGCGACTTCCTCGGCAAGCCCGTCCCGGCCGCCATCTTCCTCACGCTCAACGGCGGCGTGCTCTACGCGGCGGAGCGCTTCTCCCGGCCCCGGAAGGCCGAGGTGCCTGCGGTTTCGCGGTCCGAGGAGACGGTCGACTTCTCCGCCGAGGACACCATGGTGATGCGGGCCGTCTCGGTCGAGCAGGCCTCCGACGCCCGCCTGTCGAAGCTGCGTATCGGTGAGGCGATGCTCATCGGCTCGGCCCAGATCCTGGCGTTGTTCCCCGGGATCAGCCGCTCCGGCATCACCATGGTCGCCGGGCTGCGGCGCGGGCTGAACCACGAGGACGCCGCGCGGTTCGCCTTCCTGCTCGCGACGCCGGTGATCCTCGCCGCCGGGGTGCTGAAGATGCCCTCGCTGTTCCGGCCGGAGAACCAGGCATCGCTCGGGCCCGCGCTCGTCGGCAGTGTCGTCGCCGGAATCGCGTCGTACATCGCTGTCCGTTTTCTGGTGAAATACTTTGAAACGCGTACTTTGACACCGTTCGCCATTTACTGTGTGGTTGCCGGAATCGGCAGCTTGATCTTTTTCTCGATCTGAACCCGGTGTGTCCAGCAGATGAATAGTAGCCGACACTGGGGTATCGATATCGCAGCGAATTCCGTGCTCGAGCCGCTCACCGGTGGCCGGATGATGACGGCCTGGACCCTGGACGTCCCGGCCGTTCTCGTCGTGCTCGTCCTCGCGGTGCTGTACCTGCGCGCCGTCCGGCGTCAGTCGGCCTGGCCGCCGGGGCGCACCGCGGCGTTCCTCGCCGGGCTGGCCACGATCGTGTTCGTCACCTGCTCGTTCCTGGCGGTGTACGACACGACGTTGTTCTGGGTGCGCGCGGTGCAGAACATCGTGCTGCTGATGGTGACGCCGCTGCTGCTCGCGCTGGGCGCGCCGATCACCCTGCTGCTGCGCGCCGCGCCCGCTCCGATCGTGGCCGGGCTAAGTCGCTTCGGCCGCGGCCGTTTCGCGCGAGCGCTGACGTTCCCGCTCGTGGTCACCGCGATGCTGGCGGCGCCGCCCCTGCTGATCTACCTGACCCCGCTGTACGAGCTGACGCTGGACTCGTCCATTGTGGACGCCCTGGTCCGGCTGTTGCTGGTGCTCGCGGGTTTCGGCTACTTCTGGACGCGGATCCAGCTCGACCCGACCCCGCGCGACGACTCGCATCTGGTGTCGGTGTGGATCTCGCTGGCCGAGGTCATCCTCGACGGCGCGCTCGGCCTCGTCCTCTGGCTGGGCCCGCTGCTCGCGCCCGCACACTACGACGCGCTGCACCGGACCTGGGGCCCGGAGCCGAGGACCGACCAGATCATCGGCGCCGGCGTGCTGTGGATCGGTGGCGACCTGGCGGGCCTCCCGTTCGTCGGCGCCCTGATCGTCCGCTGGGCGCGCGACGACGAGCGCCGCGCCCGCGAGGTCGACGCACGACTGGACGAGGAGGCCGCCACGGGCGAGGCGCCGTCGAGCGGCCTGTGGTGGGAGAACGACCCGGCGCTCGCGGAGAGGTTCCGCCGTCGATGACACCCCCGCCGTCGCTGGGGGAGCGTCACCGGAGGAGCAAGGGACCTTTGCTATCGCCGGAGAGGAGCGAGGGACCTTTACTCACGTCGCTTAGTGCACTAATCGTTGGTGTGCTCAAGGACGTTAGCAAAGGTCCCTTGCTCTCTTTTCGCAGGTCAGGACGCTCCGTGGGGGCCTCCTTAAGGGACCCGGAGTCCCTCAAGGAGGGCCCCCCCCGCCCCCCCCCCACACGTGGAAACAGTGGACCGGCCCGGGGAAAAGCCCCCCCGCCCCCCCGCCGC
>NZ_JBHYIK010000104.1:0-2031 GCF_042739735.1 Amycolatopsis sp. NPDC059027
CCTTACGGGCGTCTGACGCCCGTAAGGTGGCCTTAACGGCATGGGGGGCAGCGAGCCCGAGCAGGAGGCGGCTAGCGGGACCGGCGCCAGAGGCCGAGGAATGCGGCGGCGACCACCGATGTCGCCGCGGCCAGCCAGCCCACGACGCGGGACAGTTCCACCGCGCGGGTCACGTGCCCGGCGTCCGGATTGCGTCCGATCCCCAGCACCGGGAGTTCCTCCACGCCGTGCGGGTACACGGTCCGCCCGCCGACCCGGATCTCCAGCGCGCCCGCGAACGCCGCCTCGACCCGGCCCGCGTTCGGGCTCGGATGCGCGATCGTGTCGCGCCGCCACGCCCGCCACGCGCCGCCCGCGGAGCCGCCGACCACCGGAGCGGCCAGCACGGTCAGCCCGGCGGCGATCCGCGTCGGGACGAGGTGGGCCAGTTCGTCCGCCCGCTCGACCACCCACGACCGGCGGCCACGCGACCACTGCCGCAGCAGGCTGATCGCCCGCGAGCCCACCAGCCCGGGCACACCGGCGAGCGCGCCCCACACCAGTGGCGCGACCACGACGTCCGAGGTGTTCTCCGCGACCGTCTCCACCGCAGCACGCGAAAGCGCCACCGGCGTGAGCCCGTCGGTCACCCGGGGGTCCAGTTCGGACAACGTGCGCCGTGCCGGATCCAGCCGGCCTTCCTCCAGATCGCGGGCCAGTTCGGCACCCTGCGTCGCGAGTCCGGCCGCCCCGACGACGGCCCAGGTCGCGACGGCCGTCGTCGCGGCCTGCAGCACCGGACGCCGTCGGCCGGCACGCTCGGCGAGCACGCCCAGCGCGACACAAGCGGCGGCCACCCCAGTCCCTCGCGCCGGAGAGGAGCCCGCGACCCGGCGGAAAGTCACCACCGGCGGTCTGCGCCGCGCGTCGCCGAGCACCCCGTCCGCGGCCACCCCCAGCACCAAGCCGATCGCGCGTGCCGCGCTCACATGGTCCCCCTGCGATGAAGTCCCAGCCATCGAAATATCCCCGTGCCCGAAGAGGCTACTCGCCCGGTGACCAGGGCCGGACCGTGCCCGCCACCCCCGATTGACATGTGACCTTTTGGTCACCTATTCTGGTCGCGTGCCCGACGACGACCTGGTGTTCAAGGCACTGGCCGATCCGACCAGACGCTTCCTGCTCGACCAGCTCCACGCGCGTGACGGCCGCACGCTCACCGAGCTGGAGTCCGAAGTGGACATGACCCGCTTCGGTGTCATGAAGCACCTGAAACTGCTCGAGGAGGCCGGTCTCGTCGTCACGCGCAAGGAGGGCCGGGAGAAGAAGCACTTCCTCAACCCGGTCCCGATCCGGCAGATCCACGACCGCTGGATCGACAAATACACCGAGCGCCACGTGACCGCGCTGCTGGACCTCAAAGACGAATTGGAAGGCAACGACTCATGACCGATACGCAGGTTTACCGCGTCTACATCAGAGCCACCCCGCAGGCGATCTGGGACGCCATCACGAAACCGGAGTGGACCGCGAAGTACGGCTACACCGGCCTCGCCGACTACGACCTCAAGCCCGGCGGCAAGTTCGCAGTACACCCCACCGAGGAACTCAAGGGCTACGGGGTCACCGGGGACATGGTCGACGGCGAGGTCATCGAGGCCGACCCGCCGCGCAAGCTGGTCCTCACCTGGAAGCTGGTGATGGCCCCCGAGTTCGCCGACGAGCCGTACACGAAGCTCACCTACGACATCGAAGAGACCAAGACCGCGGGAACGCGCCTCACCGTCACCCACGACGTGACCGGCGCCCCGGGCACCGCCGCGATGGTCAGCGGCGCGGCCGAGGACATCAACGCACCGGAGGGCCAGAACGCCGGCGGCGGCTGGAACTGGATCCTGTCGGACCTCAAGACGCTGCTGGAAACCGGCGACACGCTCGCGAGCTGAAGGGGACTTTCCTCGCATCTCATGCGACGAAAGTCCCCCAAAGCTCACCGCCAGGCTCTTATAAACAACACCCAGCCCACCCGAAAATTAAACCTGACGGAGGGCC
>NZ_JBHYIK010000104.1:2041-24022 GCF_042739735.1 Amycolatopsis sp. NPDC059027
AACACTTCGTTGCCTCACACCCCCCCCCCGAGGGCGCCGTTCGGGGGCTTCTCCCCCAATAACTCCACCCTAAACACCCCTCCCCCCCACGCCCGCTGGGTAGCCGCCTTCAACGCCGCCTTCGCCGACGCCGGCGCGCCCAGCGTGTCCAGCCCGAACAAGGCCGCACCCACCACCGGATCGACGTCGACGACCCGGACCACGGCCTTCGGCGCCACCTTCAGGCACCGCCGCTCGATCTCCGCGATCACCTCCGCGCCGACGCCGGTGAGCACGCCGCCGCCGAGCACCACCTCCGGCGCCGACATCGTCAGCTCCAGCTGCCGCAGAATCACCGCGACCATCACAGTGACCTCGTCGACGAACCGGGCGACGACGTCCTGAGCGACCTCGTCCCCCTTCGCCGCGACCTCGAACAGCAGCGGGCACAGCCCGTGGATCGAAGCAGCCGGAATTTCCTCGAAGTGCAGGCCCTGCACCACTTCCAGCAGCGTCTCGGCCCCGAAGTACCGGGTGACGGCGTCCTGCAGCGCGGTCCCGGGACCGCGCCCGTCCTCCGCGCGCACCGCCCACCACAGCGCCTCCTCGCCGAGCCGGTAGCCGCCGCCCCAGTCACCGGAAACCTTGCCCAGCGCCGGAAAACGGTATACCCGGCCGTCCGGCCCGACGCCGGCGCCGTTGATCCCGGCCCCGCAGACGATCGCGACCCCGGTGCCGTCCTCGCTCCCCGCACGCAGCAACGCGAGCGAGTCGTTGCCGACGGTCAGCGTGTCGCTCCAGCCGCGTGCGGACAACGCCGCGTGCAATGCCTCCTCCTCACGCGGGAAATCCAGCCCGGCGAGGTAGGCCGAAGTGTGCAAGGCGAACGGCTTCGCCACCGGACGCCCCGCGGAACCCAGCGCTTCGACGACGAGATCCTCAAGCGCCGCAACACATCCATCGACACCGACGCTCTGCGGCGACGCGCCGGGCCCCCGCGACTTCCCGAGCACGACACCGTCCCGGGAAATCACCAGTACTTCGGTTTTGCTGTTCCCCCCGTCGATCGCCACGATCACCTCGGCGACACCCACCGCCGTCATGCGTGTGCCCAGGGCAGGAACTCACGATTGATGCGCACCAGCGAGTCGGCGAGCTGATCGGCCTTCGTGTACTGGCCGACGAGCGGATGTGCCAGCAGCGCGTCCGCCACCCGGTCCCGGCCGCCCTTCAACGCCGCCTCCAGCGCCAGGTGCTCGTACGACGTCACCCCGGCCATCAGCCCGGCGAACCGCTGCTCCACCGGCGCCTGTGCGATCGGCTTCGCCCTGTTTGCGTCCACAGTAGACGGGACCTCGATCACCGCGTCGTCCGGCAGGAACGGGAACGTGCCTTCGTTGCGGACGTTCACGACGTGTTCCTCCGCGGGCCCGCCCGCCGTCAGCGCGTGGACGAGCTGCACCGCGGCCTCGGAATAGTAGGCACCGCCCCGCTTTTCCAGCTGCTCCGGCTTCGTCACCTGTTCCTCGTCGAGATACACCTTCAGCAGCTCTTCCTCGACGTCGCTGACGACTTCCGCGCGAGGCCGCTCCGTGCGCTGCTTGGTCACCTGCTCATCGTGCCCGTAGTAGTACTTCAGGTAGTACGACGGCACGACGTTCATCCGCCGCATCCACTCGACCGGCGCGCTGACGTGCTCCGACAGGAACTCCGCGTGCTCACCGAGCAGTTCGGGCAGCCGGTCGACGCCGTTGACGAGGACGCCGCGTTCCCAGCTCAGGTGGTTGAGTCCGGTGTGGACAAGGCGGACGTCGTCGGTGCCCGCGCCGAGCAGCTTCGCGAAGGTCCGCTGCAGGTGGATCGCCACGTTGCACAGCCCGACCGCGCGATGCCCCTCGTTGAGCAGCGCGCGGGTCACGATCCCGACCGGGTTGGTGAAGTTGACGATCCAGGCGTCCTCGCCCGCCACCTTGCGGACCCGCTCGGCGATGTCGAGCACCACCGGCACGGTCCGCAGCGCCTTCGCCAGCCCACCCGCGCCCGTCGTTTCCTGACCGACACAGCCACACACGTGCGGAAACGTCTCATCGTTCCGTCGCGCCCGCTGTCCGCCGACCCGCAGCTGGATCAGCACCGCGGACGCGCCGTCGACGCCTTCCTCCAGGTTCCCCGTCGTGCTCACCCGCGCCGGGTGCCCGGCGTGCGAGAGCAGCCGCTGACTGAACCCGCCCACCGCCTCGACCCGGTAGGCGTCGGGGTCGATCAGCACGATCTCGTCGACGTCCAAAGTGGACCGCCGACCGGCGATCCCGTCGATCAGCTCCGGCGTGTAGGTGGAACCACCGCCGACGACCGCAAGCTTCATCCCTTGACTCCCGTGAACGTAATACCCTTGACGAAGGATTTCTGCGCGAAGACGAACAACACGATCACCGGCGCCATGATCAGCGCCGTCGCCGCCATGGTCAGGTTCCATTCGACGTGGTGCATCCCGCGGAACGACGCGATCGCCAGCGAGAGCGGCCAATGGTCCTTGTTCTCACCGGTGTAGAGCAACGGACCGAAATAGTCGTTCCAGGTGAACAGGAAGCAGAACATCGCGGTGGCCGCGATCCCCGGCTTCGCCATCGGCACCAGCACCTTCACCATCGCCTGGAACTCGTTACAGCCGTCGATCTTCGCCGCTTCGATGTAGTCCTTCGGAATGGTGACGAAGAACTGGCGGAGCAGGAAGATCGAGAACGCGTCGAACAGGAAGTACGGCACGACCAGCGGAACGAGGGTCCCGGTGAGCCCGAGCCGCACCCACAGGTCGTACAGCGGCACGATGGTGACCTGCGGGGGCAGCATCATCGCCACCACGGTCAGCATGAAGAACAGGTTCTGCCCGCGCCAGCGCAGTTTCGACAGCGCGTAAGCCGCCGGAATCGCGGAGACCAGCGCACCGATCGTGGCCAGGCTCGAATACAGCATGCTGTTGCCGAAGTACTGCAGCAACGGCGCGTCCTTGAAAACCTTCACGAAGTTTTCGAAGTGCCATTCCGTCGGCCACAGGCTCGACGACATCGCCTGGTCGCTCTTCATCACCGCGGTGAGCACGACGAACACCACCGGCGCCGCGAAGATCACCGCGAGGGCGATGCCAAGCGCGTGGTTGGCGATCCAGAACAGCTTCTTGTTCCAATTGCGTTTCACCCGTACTCGCGGTGGAATCGAGGCGGGCGCCACTTCGGAGATCGTCGTCATCCGGATTCCTCCTGATGTTGACCCTTACGGAACCGCCGCACGAGCAACCACGTGAACCCGGCCGAGACGATGAACAGCAGCACCGCCATCGCCGCCGCGTAACCCATGTTGAAGTACCGGAAACCCTGGACGTACAACCAAAGCGGGTAGGTCAGCGTCGAGTTCTGCGGCGCGCCGATGAACTTGGTGTTGCCCGCGACGTCGGCCGTGCCCGACGCGGCGGACCCCGCCACGATCGCCTGCGTGAAGAACTGCAACGCATAGATGATCGAATTGACCACGCCGAACAACAGCACCGGCGAGATCGACGGCAGCGTGACGTGCCAGAACCGGCGGATCGGCCCGGCGCCGTCGAGCTCCGCCGCCTCGTACTGTTCCTGCGGCACGTCCAGCAGTGCCGCCAGAATGATGATCATCAGCTCGCCGGAGCCCCACAACGCCAGCAGCGTCAGCGCGGGTTTCGACATCGCGGGATCGTTGAACCACAGCCCGCCGTCGATCCCGACGAGCCGCAGGAACCGGTTCACCGGACCGAATTCCGGGTTGAAGAGGAACACGAACGCCAGCGTCGCCGCGGCAGGCGGTGCCAGCGACGGCAGATAGCACAGCGTGCGGACGAATCCGACACCGGACTTGAGCCGCGAGATCACCGACGCGACACCGAGCGAGAACACCACCCGGCACACGGTGAGCACGATGACCAGCCACAGCGTGTTGTACGCGGCCTTGCCGATCAGCTGTTCACTGGTGAACATCCGGATGTAGTTGTCGAACCCGACGAACTGCGGCGGGTTGATCAGATCGTATTTGGTGAACGAGTAGTAGATCGTGGCGATGAGCGGATACCCGAAGAAGATCAGGAATCCCAGCGAAGCGGGCGCGATGAACAACAGCACCGTGCGGCGGTGCCGCGCCCGGCGGGCCCTCGTCCGCGCCGCGACCGGCGCGGACGAGGAACCCGTCGTGTGTGCGGAAAGTGTCGCGGTCATCCTGCTCAGCCGCCGGAACCCTTTTGCGCCAGCTCGTCGTTGACCTGCTGGTCGACCTTCTTGAGTCCCTCGGCCAGATCGGGCACCGCACCGGCCTGCCACTTCTCGGCGAAGTCGTTGACGGCCTTGAGATGCGCGTCGCCGATCGGCGTCGACGGGTTCGGCACCAGCTTGCCGCTGCCGTACATGTCGAGGAACGTCTTGAACTCCTCGCCGAGCTGCAGCTTCGGGTCGGTCAGCGAAGCCTTGGTGCTGGGTACGTTCTTGAGCCCGTTCGCCAGGTCCACCAGTGTGTCGGTGTCCAGCGTCATCTGCTTGATCAGCTCCCAGGCGGCACCGGCGTTCTTGGCACCCTTGGGAATCGCGATGATCGTGCCGGTGGTGAAGCCGCCGCCGTACTGACCGGCCAGGGTGTCGAGCACCGGCGGCGGCGCGGTGGCGAACTTGAGGTCCGGCGCCTGGTCCTTGATGAACGCGGTGCGGTACTCGCCGTCGATCATCATCGCCAGCTTGCCGCGCTGGAAACCGTGGTCGGCCGAATACTCGTCGCCAAGGCTGGACTTGAACTGCTCCACCTTCTGGTGGCCGCCGTAGAAGTCGATGAGCTTCTTCTGGAACTCGAACATCGCCTTCCAGCCAGGGCTTTCGGCCAGATGCGACTTCCCGTCCGGGCCGAGGTACTGCGCGCCGAAGTTCGGGGCCCAGTACTGCGCCATGTTGGCGTAGAACGGCATCGACGGGATGAACCCGGCGACCTTGATCGACCCGTCCGGGTTGAACTGGGTCAGTTTCTTGGCTGCCTCGAACAGTTCCGTGGTGTTCTTCGGCGGCGTGGAAAGCCCGGCCGCGGCGAACATGTCCTTGTTGTAGTAGAAGCCGTAGACGTCCGACAGCATCGGCATCGCGCACCGCTTGCCCTGGAACTCCGTGTAGCTGCGCACCGCGTCCGGGATCTGGTTCAGATCGATCTTGTCCCGGTCGATGTACGGCTTGAGATCCTGGAAACTGCCGTTGGAGCACCAGGCGCCGAGATTGTCGGTGTAGAACGAGATCGCGACGTCCGGCGGGTTGCCACCGCGGATCGACTGCGTGATCTTGTCGTCGTCCTGGTTGCCCTCGTGTTTGACCTCGATGTTCGGATACTTCGTCTTGAGCTTGCCGAGCGCCTTGGTGACCACCTCGTATTCACGCGAGGTGAACTTGCTGTAGACGGTCAGCGTGAGCTTTTCGTCCTTGCCGGGCGCGGCGGCGGGCTGGCCCTGGCCGCCGCCACCCGGCGCGGCGGCGCCGGAACAAGCGGTGGTCAGCAGCGCGAGCGCCGCCGCGGTACAGGCCAGCAGCGTGCCGCGTTTCCGTGCGGTGCTGCCGATTCGGGTCGTGCGGGACATGACCCTCCTCCTCAATCGGTCGGGGCGGGGGACGGGGTGGGGCTGGTGTCCGGGAGCGCCGCGGCCGCACCGGGTGCTCCTCCCCCGGGCCTGCGTGGCCCGAGGAGAATGGGGGCGCTGAGGCCGAAGACGTCCTCGCGGGCGATGGCGAGCGCCGATTGCAACGCCCCTGCGCGCACGGCGTTGCCCGCCACCGAGGCGACGCCGACTGGAGTGCGGGGCAGGACGAGTTCGTGCAGGCGCGACGCGACACGTGCGGCGAAGTCCTCGCCGCCGGCGCGGCTGGTTTCCCCGCACAGCAACACAAGTTGAGGGTCCGCGACAGCCACGAGACTGGCGACGCCGCCCGCGACGCGGCGCGCGAGATCGTCAAGAAAGGCGTCGGCGGCCTTGCTGTCTTCGCGCCGCGCCAGCGCAACGGCCTCCCAACCGCTCTCGGCGGTGAGACCGTGTACCGCGGCGAGACGAACAACCGCAGGCGAGTCGACGAGGTTGCCGAAGCGAGCACCAGCGCGAGGACGCTCCTCGCCGGTGTCGACCGAGACGGGATCGGGCACGCGCATCCAGTCGATTTCGCCGCCACCACCGGTCGCGCCGCGCAGCAGACGCCGTCCGATCACGACCGCGCCGCCGACGCCTTCGGACAGCCACACCATGACGAAGTCGTCGAGCCCGGCCGCGCGGCCCGCGGTCATTTCCTCGACCGCGACCAGGTTGACGTCGTTCTCGATGGTGACCTCGACGCCGAGCTGCTCGCTGAGCCTGCCCGGCACGTCGAACCCGAGCCAGCCGGGGATGTGCGGCGCGGAGGAGAGGAGACCGGTGCGGGGATCGAACGCGCCCTGCGCGCCGATGACGACGTTGGCCAGGTCCGGCAGGGTGAGCCCGGCGAGCCGAGTGGCCTCGGAAAGCGCTTTCCCGAACTCTCCGACGATGTCCGCGCCCTCGTGCGCGGGCAGCGGTGCGCGCAGTTCCGCCAGGACCCGCCCGGCGACGTCCGCGATGACGAAGTCGCCGGCCTTCGGGGTGAGGTCGACCGCCGCGACGTACGCGAGACTGCCCGTGACCTGCCACAACTGTGCCCGCGGCCCACGTCCGCCACCGCGCACCCCAGCCTTGCCGACGATGCCTTCCGCTTCGAGCCGGGCGATCAGCTGGGCGGTGGCGGGCTTGGACAGCCCGATGGCGACTTCGAGCTCCGCCCGCGTCAACGGCCCTTCACGGAGGAGGACCTCGATGGCGGCGCGATCGTTGATCTCGCGCAGCATCCGCGGGCTACCGGCTCGCACGCACACCCTCCCGGGCTTAATTAGGATACTTTACATACGGTTTCCGGGGACTGTAGTGAGCCGGGGCACAGCCCGTCAACGGCTGCCGGAAACGGACAGGTAACGCTTCCGTGCCCTGCCCACGAGCCGGACCCGCCCGATGGACACTTTCCCGCTTCGCTGGTCACCAGGTCAGCCGCTCACCACCGCGAGTCCCCCGCTCACGCGTCCGAGTCCCACGTTCGGGAGCCCGAGTTCCGCTTTCGCGCGGACGAGTTCCACGGGTCCGGGTTCCCGGCCGGGCCCGGACCGCGGTGGGCCGGGGCCGGTTGCGACAAGGGCGTCCCTGGGTGCGTTGGATGCACCGGGTGCGTCCCTCGGTGCGGTGGATGCGCCTAGGGCGTCCCTCGGATTGTCTCCGGTTCCGGTGGAGTGAGGGCGAAATGCTGAAGGACGCCTTCAGTGCGTTCATCGCACCGAAGGCGTCCTTCATAGCGCCCAGTGCACCGAAGGCGTCCTTCAGCACTCGACGCACCGCAACGCGAACGTTGAACTCGGGCGCCTCAGTGGGGGACCCGCGGAGGTGTCAGGCTTCGGTTTCGGCCCAGGCGGCGAGCATGACGCGGGCGATCGAAGAGTTGCCCGGCAGGATCAGCTGCGCCTTGCCACCCGCGATCGGGGTGGGGACCGCCGCGGCGTTGCGGGTCTGGCTGTTCGCGAACGCGGCGCGGACCTCGGCGCGGGAGACCCACAGGGCCTCCTCGATCTCGCCGTCGGCAGGGGTCAGCGGGGCCGACCTGTCGGCGCGGGCGGTGAAGCCGAGCATGATCGAGCGCGGGAACGGCCACGGCTGGCTGCCGAGATAACGCACATCGGAGACCTCGACGCCGACCTCCTCGCGAATCTCCCGCACGACACAGTTCTCCAGCGACTCCCCCGCCTCGACGAACCCGGCGAGGATCGAGTACCGGTTCGGCGGCCAGATCGGCTGCCGCGCCAGCAGGACGTGCTCGCCGTTCGTGCCCTCCTGGTCGTGCACCAGGCAGATCACCGCCGCGTCGGTGCGCGGGTACTCCTCGCGCCCGTCCCGCGTGCACCGGCTCGCCCAGCCGAACTGCACCAGATCCGTCGGCGCACCGCACTTCGTGCAGAACCTGGCTTGGCGCCGCCAGTTCCGCAGCGCCTGCGCGGTGGTGAACAGCCCGGCCGAGGTGTCGTCCAGCAGATCGCCGTAGCCCCGCAGATCGACCCAGAACTCGCCGTCGACGCGCAGCACCTCTTCGGTGATCCCCCAGCTGCCCTGCATCCGCACGGTCTCGCCGCCCTCGGCCGGGGCACCGGGCATCGACCAGTAGTCGACGCCCTCCCATTCGCCGAGGAACGCCGCTTCCGGCGGTGGTTCGGTGCCGAACTCCTGGGTCTTGCGGGTCGCGAGGGTCTTGCTGCCTTCGAGCACCGGTGTGCGGCCGGTGTCCTCCAGCAGCACCACCCGGGCGTCCGGCCACCGCTGGACCAGACGCTCCGGGTTGGTACGCAACGACTCCTGACGGTCCACAGTGGACCGGGACAAGGTCGGCAAGGAGCCGAGGCGGAACGGAGCGGTCATTACGCCGACTCGCCCACCGTGATGTCGCCGAGCGCGGTGAGCTTCGGCGCGAGCAGGTCGGCGTCCCCGACGACCACGCCGGTGAACCGCTTGGGCGCGAAGAACTCCAGCGCCGCGGCGGCCACGTCGTCGGCGGTCACGGCGGCCACCCGCGCGGGGTGCTCGGCCAGCCATTCGGCGCTGAGCCCGGTGGTGGCCAGCGCGAGCAGCTGCCCGGCCAGCCCGGTCTGCGAGGACGTCGAGGTCAGCAGCGAGCCGATCGCGTACTGCCGCACCGACTCGAACTCCTCGGCGGTCGGCGGCACCAGGCCGAGCCTGCCCAGTTCGTACCGGGTCTCCAGCAGGGCCGCGGCGGTGACGTCGCTCGCGGTGTCCGCGTCGACGTTGATCACCGCTGTCCCGTCGGTGAACTCGAAGCCGGAGTGCGCGCTGTAGGTGTATCCCTTGTCCTCACGGATGTTCTCTACCAGCCGCGAGGAGAAGTAGCCGCCGAACGTGAGGTTCGCCAGCTGCAGCGCCGCGTAGCGCGGATCCGTGCGCGGCAGGCCCTGCGCGGACAGCCGGATCTGCGACTGGACCGCGCCGGGACGCGGCACCAGCAGCACGTCACCGCCGGTCAGGTCGGGCAGCGCCGGGAGCCGGACGGCGGAGCGGTCCGAAGCCCAGCCGCCGAACGCCCGCTCCAGCTCGCCGATGACACCCTCGGGGTCGATGTCCCCGACGAGCACCAGCACCGAACCCCGCGGGAGCACCGACGCGGCGTGCAGCGCGCGCACCTGCTCGGGCACGACGACCGCGACGTCCTCGGCCTGCGGCACCTCGCGAGTGGCCGGGTGGTCGCCGTAACGATGCTTCTGCAACGCCTCGCGCGCGATCGTGCGCGGCTGGGTCCGCGACACCGCGATGCGCTCGATCAGCCGCTCGCGTTCCCGCTCGACCTGATTGTCCTGATAGGACGCTCCGGTCAGCACGTCGCCCAGCACGTCGAGCAGCGTCGGCAGCCCGGACGACAGCGCGGAACCGGACACCACCAGCCGCTCCGGGTCCACGCCCGCGGACAGGTCGCCGCCGATCAGCGCGAGCTCGGCGTCGATCTCGATGCGGTCGCGCCGCCCGGTGCCGGTCAGCAGGGTCTCGGCCAGCACCTCGGCCGTCGCCGGGTGCAGCCGGTCCTCACCGGCGAACGGGATCCACAGCCGGACCTCCACCAGCGGCACGGTCGCCTTGCGCACGGCCAGCACCCGCAGCCCGTTGGCCAGCGTGGTGTCCACATGGGACAGATCGGCGGCGGCGCGCTGCTCGCCGAGCGCGGGCAGCGGACGCGGCCCGAGCGGGGTGCGGCCGATCTCCTCGGCGCTGCGATGCGTAGCTGAACTCACTGCTGCTCCCCATTCCCGTTAGCCCCATTGCCGTTGGCAGGCTTGATGACCAGCACCGCACGCGCGTCCGGCCGCAGCGCCTTCGCCGCCGCCGACACCGCCTCGCCGGTGACCGCGGACATCTGGTCCGCGAGCCGGTACACCAATGAGGCGTCGCCGTAGAGCAGCTCGAACGCGCCCAGCGCGAGCGTGCGGGACACCAGCCTGTCGTGCTCGGAGTGCAGGCTCGCCGCCCAGCGCGCGGTGACCTTCTTCAGCTCCTGCTCGCCGGGCGGTGTCGCGGCCAGCTTCTCCAGTTCCTCGTCGAGCGCGGCGAGCACCCGCTCCCGGGAGACCTCGTGCGGGTGAATCACCGTGATGGTGAACGTGTCCGGGTCCCGCGCCTCGAACGGCCCGAACAGGCCGGCGCCCGCGCCGATGTCGACGACCAGCGGCTCCCGGTGTACCAGCCGCTGCTGCAGCCGCGATCCGTCGCCGTCGGTGAGCACCCCGGCGAGCACGAGGTGGGCCAGATAACCCTCGACGTCGTTGATCGGGTCCGGCATCCGGTAGCCGACCGCGAGCGCGGGCAACGGCGCGTGCGGGTCGAGGTGCTCGCCGTGCAGCTCGCCGGTGGGCAGCGGCTCGGCGAACGAGGGCCGTACCGGGGCCGGCCGGTGCGGGACGTCGCCGAAGTGCTTCTCGATCAGCGCGCGGGCCGTGCCGACCTCGAAGTCGCCCGCCACGGTGAGCACCGCGTTCGCCGGCGAGTAGTAGGTGTCGAAGAAGGCCGCGCAGTCCTCGATGGTGGCCTGCTCCAGGTCCTCGAAGCCACCGTATCCGTTGTGCGCGTTGGGGAACGTGGAGTACAGCACCGGCGGGAGGAGGATCCACGGGAACCCGCCGTACGGCCGGTTCAGCACGTTGAGGCGGATCTCCTCCTTCACCACGTCGATCTGGTTGGCCAGGTTCTCCTTGGTCAGCTTCGGCGCGCGCATCCGGTCGGCCTCGAGGAACAGCGCGCGCTCCAGCGCGGCCGAGGGCAGCACCTCGAAGTAGTCGGTGTAGTCCGGATGGGTGGACCCGTTGAAGGTGCCACCGCTGGACTGCACGTGCCGGAAGTGGGCGAGCTTCTCCAGGCTCTCGCTGCCCTGGAACATCAGATGTTCGAACAGGTGCGCGAAGCCGGTGCGCCCCTCCGGTTCGGAGCGGAAGCCCACGTCGTAGTGCACGCTGACGCCGACAACGGGCGCGGTCGCGTCGGGCGCGAGCACTACGCGCAAGCCGTTGTCGATGGTGAAGCGGACGAGCTCGGGATCGGCCATGGCCCCACCCTACGGCCAAGGACCGACAGAAGGCTCGCGGCTATCCCGTCGAACCGGCGTCGGTGAAGAGCCTGCCCCGCCGGGCCGCGGCGAACGCCCCGGCGAGCGCCGCGGCGAACTCCCCCGCTCGCCCGATCGGGACCTCGGCTTCGCACCAGTAGAGCGGCGGCGGATGCTTGAGCTCGGCGAAGATCGACGTCCACGCCCCGAGTTCGCCCAGCGCGAGCGCGTACGGCAGGCCGCGCGAGAACACCAGCTCGCGCTCGGGCTTCGCGAGCGACTTCGCCGTCGTCAGCGCGAGCCGTTCGCCCAGCCCGCACAGCCTGCGACGCAGCAGCCGTCCGCTCGACCGCCGAGCGGGGAGCAGCGCCGACGCCACGACCGCCGCCGCCCCGGCGAGCATGACGATCACGCCGAGCTGCGCGTAACCGACGGTGAACGCGAGCAGCACGGTCAGGAACAGGCCGTAGAAGACGACCCGGATCCCCGCCCGTCCGAGCCGTCCTAACCGCCGCGAAGGAGGCTGGGAGAACCAGCCGTTCCGGACGACGTCGGCGTGAAGCGCGTCCCGCACCTGGCCGATGTCGATGCGGCGGCGGCGCAACTCGGCCAGCGTCACCGAATCCTCGCCGTCCGGCAGCACCACGGCGAACACCGCACGTTCGAAGACGGTCAGATGCTCGTCGGCCGGGTTGCGGCGGGTGAGCCGCCAGCCGGTGTCCTCGGCGCTCACCCACAGGTAGTTGCGCACGACGAGGTCGAGCACGGTGGCGGCCAGGTCGACGGGGCTCGCCCGGCCGGTGGTCACGGTGGCGACGTGCCCCGGCAGCACCCCGTCCGGCGAAGCGAACTCGCCGTCCGGGCTGAGCAGCTCGACCGGCAGCGGCTCGCCGGGCCGTGCGTCGCGACGGCGCGTCAGCCACACCAGTACGGCCGCCACGACAAGCACGGCGGCGAAACCCCACCACGCCGCGATCACCGGCGGCGTGCGGACGAACGCGCCGCCGATCGTCGCCGACGGCACGAGCTTCGCGTTCGCGGGCACGGTGCCTGGTGGCAGCTCCACCGTCGCGGACATCCGTTGCCCGGCGGGGAGGTTCTGCTGACTGAACCGGGTCAGCCCGGCGTGGTCGATCTGCGCGGCGCCGCAGTGCGTGCCGGAACCATCCGGCCCGGCGACGCAGTCGACGGCGGTCGGGATCCTTGGCGCGGCAAAGGAAGCGCGCACAAGCTTCAGCTCGGTGTCCCACCCGCCGGCGAGGGGCCACGTGACGTGCTCGACGCCGCCCTCGTCCGCGGACACCGCACCGTCCACTGTGTACCGGAGGATCGAGGTGCCCTCGGTCAGGTGCGCGGTGAACACGTCGCCGTCGAGCTGCGCGGATCCGCTGCCCTCCAGGACGACGTCGCGCAGGCGGTAGACCCGGTCGCGATGGTGCGCGGCGGGCGTTTTCAGGGGTACCCGGCGGTTCATCGTGGCGCCGTTCGGCACCGAGATGGCCTCGGCGACCGACAGCGAACCGTCCCGCTGGAGCTTGAGCTGGATCTCGGCGCTCTGCGGCAGTCCGGGCAGCGGCGGCTGGTCCGGCTGGTCCTGAGCGGACGCGGCGGGGGTGAACGCGAGCAGCAGCGCGGCGACCCCCGCGAGCACGCCGGGCCTGGCGGTCACGGGCTCAGCGCGTCCCCGCGGGGGCGCGGAACTGGCCCGATTCGGCGAGCAGCCCGTCCAGCGCGGTCAGGAACGACGGGAAGTGCGCGCCGAAGCGGCGCAGATCCTGTTCGGATTCCAGGCCACCGAACCAGTACAGCCCGGCCGCGCCGTCCGCGCCGGGGTTGAGCGAGGCGAACGTGCCCAGCCAGCGCTCGGTGTCGCCGAGCACCACCGCGTACGGCAGCGAGCGGGAGAAGACCATCTCGCGGTCGGCGGCCGGGATGTCCTCGGCCTTCGCGGTGTGCAGGTAGTCGAGCAGGCCGCGAACCTGGCCCACCAGCGCCCGGCCGCGTGCGGTCCGCGAGGGCAGCAGCCCCGCGCCCGCGGCGATCGCGAGCCCGGCGAGCGCGACCGCGACACCGATCAGTGCCTGGCCGAGGGTGAAGGTGAGCACCGCGGTGGCGACGAGCCCGAGCGCGAAAACGCCCGCACCGAGCCAAGTCAGCCGCGTGCGGCTGAGATCGGGGCGCCGGGAGAACCAGCGCTTGGACACGACGTCGCTGTACATCGCGTCGCTGATCCGGCGCAGATCCAGCCCGCCACGCGAACGCAGCTGGGAGAGCAGCACCGCATCGGTGCCCTCAGGCAGCAATGTCTCGTACACCGCGCGCTCGAAGTCGTGCAGGTGCTCGTCCGGCGGATTGCGCCGGGACAGTTGCCAATCCGGGCCGTTCGGCCCGGGAACTTCGGCCAGCCACAGGTAGTTGCGCACGGCGAGGTCGACGACCGTGGCACTGATGTCGACGACGTCGACGGTCTCGTCCACGACCGTGCCGACCTGGCCGGGCAGCACGCCGTCGGGCGAAGCGAAGAAGACACGGTCGCCGTCGCGCAGCAGGACCTCGACCGGCCCGGTGCCCGCGGCGAGCGCCCCGGCGTCGCGCTTGCGCAGCCGCCAGACGTACAGCGCGCCCGCGATGAGCAGCAGGACGAGGATCGCGAAGACGATGCCGGTGAGCGGGGTCAGCGCGAAGGCGTTGGCGAGCAGGCCGACCTCGGCGAATTTCGCGTTGACCGGCACGGTGCCCGGCGGCAGCCCGACGAGCAGATCGACGCGGTCGCCCGCCCGGATGTCGTTCTGCTCGACCCGAACGACGCCGGTGTGGTCGAGTTCGGCCAGCGTGCAGCGCTGGCTGGAGCCGATCGGGCCGGCGAAGCAGTCGATCGGCGAGAGCCGGGGAACGGGCGCGATGAAGGAGACGGTGATCCGCGCGACCGGGGCGTCCCAGCCGCTCGCGGCCTGCCAGCGGAACTGCTGCTGGCCGCCGACGTCGGCGATCGCACCGTCCACTGTGTAGCTCACGGTGGACTCGCCGCCGCGGAAGGTCAGCACGAGCTGGTCCCCCTCGACCGCACCGGTCGCGGCGCCCTCGGCCTTGACGTCGCGGACGGCGAACACGCGGTCCTGGTCGTCGCTCGCCGACACCCGCAGCGGCACCCGCGAGGTGACCTGCTGTCCACCTGGGACAGTCACCTTTTCGGTGACCGACACGGCGCCGTCGCGCAGCAGCTTGAGGGCGACCTCGGCGCTCGTGCCCTGGGGCGGCGGCTGCTCCAGACCGGGCACGACACCCCCGGCGAGCTGCGGTTTCTGCAGCTGCTCGGCAGGCAGGTTCGGCAGTGAGGGACCGGCGGACGGGCCGGCCGTGTCGACGTCCGAAAGTCCGTTGCCCGGCGGCTGCGCGGCGGCGGGCAGGGCGCCGAGCAGCGCCACTCCGGCGGCCAGGGCGATCGCCACACCCCAATTCCTCAACACAGCACCACACCCTAGAGCACTCGATCTATGCTGACGCCCGGATCGGCGAGATTTCAGCAGGTCCGCCGCTTTTGACGGAGCATGAGCACTGGGGGTTCCACACGATGACACAGCCACCCGGCCCGCAGGGACCCTGGCGCGGGCCGGTGCCCCCGCCGGGTGGCCGCCCGCCGCTCCCGCCGCCGGGTGCGCGCCCGTTGCCGCCGCCGGGGGCCCGTCCGCTGCCACCCGCCGGTCCTGGGTCCACTGGTCCTGGGTCCGGTGGTCCTGGGTCCGGTGGTCCTGGGTCCGGTGGTCCTGGGTCCGGTGGTCGTGGTCCTGGGTCTGGTGGTCCCGGGTTCGGCGGCGCACCTGGGCCGGGCAGTCCCGGGTCTCGCGGCGGTCCTGGGTCTGGCGGTCCCGGGTCC
Source organism: Amycolatopsis sp. NPDC059027 (assembly GCF_042739735.1). Lineage (NCBI taxonomy): Bacteria > Bacillati > Actinomycetota > Actinomycetes > Pseudonocardiales > Pseudonocardiaceae > Amycolatopsis > Amycolatopsis sp. NPDC059027. The sequence goes on from NZ_JBHYIK010000104.1 coordinate 17,075, forward strand.
GGCGGTGGTCCTGGGTACGGCGGACCCGGCCCCGGCGGTGGTCCGGGGGCCCGTCCGGTCCCGCCCCCACCCGGACGTCCGATGCCGCCACCCGCGGCCGGTCCGCTGCCTCCCCCACCGCCTGCCGGCCCGGGTTTCGGGCCGGGATACCCTGCGCCGCAACCATTCGGGCAGCGCTTCGCGCCCGCGTACGCGCCGTACCAGCCGAAGAAGTCGAACACCGGCGTGATCGTCGCGATCGCCCTCATCGGCGTCGTCGCCCTGGGCGGCGGGCTCGTCGCCGCGATCGCGCTGCTGGGTGGCAGCACCCGCCACGTCGCCGATGCGGGCTACTCCAGCACGTACTCGTCCTACAGTGACACGTCGACGTACTCCTCTTCGTCGTACTCGACGACGTCGTCAAGCACGCCGAGCAGCAGCCGCAGCACCGGAACGCGCAGCTCGCGCACCACCGAAACCCGCTCGACGGCACCGACCCAGACCGGACCGCGATCGGTGGCGAAGCTGGGCGACAACCCGCTTTTCGCACAGGCGAACTACGGGCTGCAGAACGTCCCGTGCTCGCTGAGCCGATGGGCCACCGACCAGGGCAGCGTCCAGAGGTTCTTCCAGTCCGGCATCGGCTGCCTCGACGCGATGTGGTCGAAGATGCTGTCCGCGGTCAACCTCCCGTTCTCGACTCCGCACCTTTCGGTGCCCGCGTCGATCTCGGAATCCTCGACCCCGTGCGGGAGCGGCGGAACGTCCACGGGGGTCACCCCGTTCTACTGCCCGACGAACAACACGATCTACATGCCGATGAACCGCATCGAGATCGAGACCTGGGGCAACCATCCCGGGCCGTACCTGTCCATCCTGGCGCACGAATACGGCCACCACGTGCAGGCGCTGTCCGGGATTTCCGAGGCCTACGGCGACAAACGCTATGACGCGGGCGCGGACTCCGCCGCGGGACTGGAACTTTCGCGCCGGATGGAGCTGCAGGCGCAGTGCTTCTCGGGCATGTTCCTCGGCTCGGCCTCGGTATCCGGCGGCTCGGTCGACAAGAACGTCTACAACGAGGCGTGGAACGCGCAAAACCGCGGCGACGACTACTCGCGCAACGGAAAACGTGACCACGGCACCGCGAAACACAACATCGCGTGGTGGCAGCACGGCGCCACGACGAACCGGAACCAGCAGTGCAACACCTGGAACTCCGCCTCCGGCGACGTCTCGTGACCCCTCCGCCGCAGCAGGTCCGTGAATGCCACATTGAGTTCCCTCAACGTGGCATTCACGGTAAGGGGCGGGTCTGGCTTCGCTGGGGTGTTTCCTCGAGGTGGTCGGGTGACGTCGGTGACTGATGGGGCTCGTGGGGCGGGCTCGCGGCGGTGTCGGTGTCGCGAAAGCTCCGTTGGGGACGGTGAACGTCCCGAACGGCGCGTTCGGGACATGGGACCCGGCCCTGGAGTGTCGCGAAGGGGACATCGACGGCGTTGAACGTCCCCAATGGACCATTCACGACGTCGCCGACCAGCGCGAAAGCCGCACCAGCTGTCGCCCATGTCGACCGCAACCGACAAAACCTCAATGTGGCATTCACGGACCGCTGAAGGAATGAACGGAAGATTCAGGACAGCCTGAGGCCCCCTACCAAACAAAGTACGGGCGGGGACCGACAGAAAAGCGTCAGCTGGGCGGGGTGAAGGGGTTCTCGACCGGCGGCGGGGCCGATTCGGGCTGGGCGGGCCGTGGCGCGGTGGGTGGTTCGGCACTCGACGCACCCGGCATCGGCGCGGGAGGCGGCGGAGCGGCCGGAGGCCATGAGCCCACCGGTGCGCCATAAGGTTGCGGCGCCGGATACGCCGCGCCATAGCCGGGCTGCGGTGCGAAAGGCTGCGGCGCCGGATACGGCTGCGGGTAGGCCGGACCGTAGCCGGAATGCGGCGCCACGGGTTGCGGCGCGGGCGCGGCGGCCATCGCGCGGACGTGGTCGCGATTCCGGCGTTCGGCGAGCACCGCCGACAGATACGCCCAGAGCGGCATCCCCGGCGGAACCGGCGTCCCGATGCGTTCGGCGACCTGCTGCGCGAGGCCGTACCCCAGCGCCTCGGCCGCCTCGAGCCGCAGTTCGGTGTACCGGGCCAGATACTGGCGGACCGCCAGCGCGAGCTCGTCCGGCAGCCTGCTCAGGTCCAGCTGCGCCGCCCACGGTTCCAGGCCCGGCGGCATCATGATCCCCGCCTGGCCGCTGTCCGGGACCCGCTCGCGGATCACCACCGTCCCCGCGAGGAAGTCGCCGACCCGGCGCCCGTTGGACGACGTCAACGACACGATCACCGCCACAGCACCCAGGAAACCGAGCGCCCAGAAGTCGACGAAGAACCCGGCGAGCGCGCGGGTGAGCGCGTGCCGGAACCGGATCGGGCCGCCGTCGGTGCGCACCACCCGCAACCCCAGCGCGAGCTTCCCGAGCGACTTGCCCCTGGTCAGCGTCTCGAAGATCACCGGATAGCCGATCATCACGAGCACGAAGAGCACCAGGATCAGGGTGACCCCCAGCGACGCGTCGTCCACCGGCAGGGCGAACACGACCAGCATGATCGCGCCGACCAGCAGCGCGCCCTGCACCAGCACGTCGAGCAGCATGGCCACGCCGCGGCTGGCCAGCTTCGCCACCCGCAGGTCCAGCACCACCGCTTCCCCGGTGACCAGCTCGGACTCTTCTTCCACGACGCCCAGCCTAGTGCAGCCGCGCTCCCGCCCGGCAGATCGTCCGAAGTGGACAGTCACGCCACCCGTGCACACCTCGCGCCGGGCGGCCTAGGCTGGGGCCAGGATTGGGAGGTGCCCGTTGGATGTCGACGTGTTCGTCGCCGCGCACAGCGCCGAATGGACCCGGCTCGGCGAACTCACCCGCCGGCGCGGGCGGCTCAGCGGCGCCGAGGCCGACGAGCTGGTGACGCTGTACCAGCGCACGGCCACCCACCTGTCCATCATCCGCTCGTCCGCACCGGACCCGGCGCTGCTCGCCCGGCTCTCCGGCCTCGTCGCCCGCGCCCGATCGGCTGTCGCCGGATCACACAACCCCGCCTGGCGCGAAGTCGCCCTCTTCTTCACCCAGCGGTTCCCCGCCGCCGTGTACCTCAGCCGGCGCTGGTGGGTCCCCGCCGCGCTCGTCTGCACGGTGCTCGGCGCCGTGCTCGCCGTGTGGATCGCCGGGGACGCGCAGGTGCGCGCCACGCTGGTCACCCCGGAGGAACTCAAGGCGATGACCGCGCCCGGCGGCCAGTACGAGGCGTACTACTCCACCGGCCCCGCCGCCTCGTTCGCCGCGAAGGTGTGGACCAACAACGCGTGGGTCGCCGCGACCTGCCTCTTCCTCGGCGTCGTGCTCGGCCTGCCGGTCATCGGCGCGCTGTGGGTGAACACCCTCAACGTCGGCGTCGGCGGCGGGCTCATGGCCGCGGCCGGGCGCGGCGACATCTTCCTCGGCCTCATCCTCCCGCACGGCCTGCTCGAACTGACCGCCGTCTTCATCGCCGCCGGAACCGGCCTGAAACTCGGCTGGACCGTCATCGACCCCGGACGCCGCTCCCGTTCCGCCGCGCTCGCCCGGCAAGGACGTTCCGTCGTGGTCATCGCGCTCGGCCTGGCCTGCGTCCTGCTGGTGTCCGGGATCGTCGAGGCCTTCGTGACCCCGTCCGTCCTCCCGACCTGGGCACGTATCGGCATCGGCGCCGTCGTCGAACTCGCCTTCCTGACCTACGTCTTCGTCCTCGGCCGCCGCGCCGCCCGCGCGGGCGAAGCAGGCGACATCGACAGCCGCGACGCCGGAGACGCCCTCCCCGAATCCGCCTGACCCCGCCGCGGCCGGGAGCAGGGGACCTTTACTAACGTTGCTTAGCACGCTAACTGTTGGTGAGCCAACGGACGTTAGCAAAGGTCCCTTGCTGAGTTCCGGCGTGCTGACCTGGTATTTCTACGGAGGCACCTTCTCGCCTGCATGTTTTCGCTGTCAACTGCGCGCGTTGCCGCGCACCAACCTGCTCCCGGGTGCGTGAACGAGTGGCTTGTTCCCACGAGTTCCCCCACGTGGATCAGCCCCCCTGCTCGCAGTTGGCGGTGCATCCTGAATACGACCGCGCTACTGCTCAGCTTTGACAGGTCTCGTCAGGTGCTTCATCCGGCTCCAGCCCGGTCGGGGTCATCGGCTTCCGCCACATGTGCCCGCAGTGACTCAGGCATGCCCAACTCGAACACGGCGTCGCTGAGGTCCGGCTTCCGAACAAAAGTGACATCGGTGAACTGGGTGTCCTTGGTGAATCTGGCCTTGCTGAACCTGGCGTCCATGGCGAAACTTGCTCTGGCGAAGCTGGTCCAGCTGGTGAAGCTGACCCCGATGAAGCTAGCGTCCGTGCTGAAGCCGGTCTCCCTGGCGGAGTTGTCCCCGTTGAAGCTGGCCCCCTTGAAGCTGGCCCCCTTGAAGCTGGCCCCGTTGAACTGGACGCCTGCGTTGAAGCTGGCCTCTATGAACTGGGCACGCCCCGCGAAGCTGGTCCCGAGGAAAGCGGCATGCTTGGTAAAGCTGGACTCGTTGAAATCGGCATGCTTGGTGAAGCTGGCGTCGCTGAATGTGGTATATCCGGCGAAGCTGGCCCCGTTGAACCGGGCGTCCCCGGTGAAGCGGGCCTTGCGAAACTGGGTGTCCTGGGTGAAGCGTGCGTTGCTGAACCAGGCTTCCTCGGCAAAGCTGGTTCCGTTGAACCAAGCATATCCGGCGAATCTGGCACCGATGAACTCGGCGTCTCCGACGAAGCTGGCGTCAGTAAAGTCGGCCTGTTCCTGGAAGTTCACCGCGAAGAACCAGGTGTCGCCGATAAAGACGGTGTTGGCGAAGGTCCCTGTTCGGAGGTGGGTGTCGTCAAGGTTGAAGTCGATGAGGGTGGCGCCGGTGAGGTCGAGGTCGAGGTTAGCCCAGAACGTGTCCACCGGATGATCACTATCTTTACCAGGCTTGAGATGGGCGGCGATAATGCGTTGGGCTGTAAGTCGGACCTCCCGCTCTTGCCGAGCCTCGTCGTCCAGTTCGGCGACGGTGGGGTTCTCGGTCTGGCCGGTTTGCGGCGTAGAGGAGACGCCGCCACGGGGCGCCGGGGCGAGGGGGCGGCGTATCCCGCGCCGCTGCCGCGGGCGCTGCTCGCCGGGCAGGGTAAACGGGCCGCGGAGGTAGGCGCACAACACGTTGACGACGGTTTGTCGGTGGTCGGGGTTGTCCTGAGCGACCCGTTCCAGTGCGTAGAGGCCGCCGTGCCGGACTGCGGCCTTGTCTGACCCGAGTTGCTCGACGGCCTTGACGTACAGCTCGGTCATCCGACGCTCGGCAGCGTCGTGCTCGGTGGACCACTGCCGCCGTCCGGCCAGCACCAGCGCCACCACGCCGCCGGTCCCGGCACCGACAGTCAGCCCGGTCTTGATCAATTCGATCCGGTTTTTCGGATCACCGGCGTCGACGAGGCTCAGCAACAGCGTCACTGCGGTCCCCGCGACGATCGCGACCGGGACGACGATCACGACGATCGCCCACCACCACGTTCCCCGACGCCCACGCCACCATCGCGCCAGCCTCGGCACACGCCGTTCGATCAGGCTCATGCGGACTACTCTTCCGAACAGTCCGGCACTCCTACTCTCCGACGCGCGGCATGTTCTCACGTAAAGCAGGGCCCAGCGCGCGATCGGCGGTCACATGCGCCCGCAGCGGCTCGGACACGCCTTGTCTCGCCCGCCCCCGTCGGCGGAGAGGCGCACTGATCAGCCGCGCGGCTGCCAGTCGATGGCGACCGGGCGTGCACCGGAGGCCATGAACTCGTGGGCAGCCCGCCGAACATCGGCGAGCGGGAGTTCCGCATTGGCCGGGAACTCGTTGGACGCGCCGCCCATGCTGAAGTAGATCGGTGCCTCCGATGCGGTTTCGGCACTGAGGCTGTAACAGCCCTTGCGGTGTTCACCTCCGGCGTAGTGGAGGACTCCGCGTTCGCGCTCCGCATCCAAACCAACGTCGAGCAGGCCCCGCCGGGGTTCGCCGTGGACATGAAACTGGACGATGCGCGGTCCGCCGATCTCCGCGACCTGGTCCAGCACGGCGTCCAGCTCCGCGGCAGTGTGCACGACTACCGGTCGTTGGGCTGGCGAGTCGAACCAGGCGTCTACTGCTTCCACCACGGGGTGGCTCCTCCTCGGTAGATGTCGGTGGTCTTGGTGCCGTCGGGCAGTGTGCCGTGCACGGTGAGCGTCGAGCCTTTCGGCAGGAGCGCAGGGACGAGGGTGTCACATCCGAACGGCCCTTCGCAGGAGGTGTAGTTGATGGCCACCGCGGCGTCGGGGATGCCGTTCTCCGCCATGTGTGCGGCGAGTTTCGTCTCCACGTGGGTGGTCGTGACGGGAGTGACCGGGATGTCGAGGGCATCGAGCTGGCGTTCGGCGGCCTCGGCCATCCCATCCCAACCGCTGGCGATTGGCTGGGCCTCCCCGCCGGCGGACCAGTTCCCATGTGTCTTCCGACCTCGGTCACCGGGCCGAATCGGTGGCGGCAGCCCGGCGCGGAGCCTGTCCTCGGCGGTGGGTGCCAGCGGGCGAGGCACCGTTTTGGGCGTGCTTGCCGGAGATGCTGGTTCCTTCGTGACGCCGAGGCTGTCTCGATAACTGCTGGCCATCCGGTCGATGCCTTAGACCACGCCGATGAACTGCTCGATCTCTGCGGCGGCCTCGGCGAACCCTCGGAGCGCGAGACCCGGTTCCTCGGCGTCGAAGCCTTGGACTGCCTGACTGAGGGTGGCTTGCGCGTCGGCAAGCTCCTGCGCAGCCTCAGTGGGGTTTTTTCATCCTGTTGGTGCTGGTCTGGGTGCTTGACGGGGTGGGTTGTGGTTATGCCGCAGGGGTTTGCTGGGTTGCGTACCGGCGGTA
>NZ_JBHYIK010000105.1:0-23271 GCF_042739735.1 Amycolatopsis sp. NPDC059027
GCCCCCGCGCTGGGGGCCCGCCCGGCCCGCCCCCCCGCGCCGGCCCGGCCGGCGCCCTGGCGCGGCATCTCCCGGGCCCCCGCGCCCCCCCCCCCCCGACAGTCGCGTCCCGCGAGCAGCACACATCCCGCAGGTCGCACAATCCCGGACCCGCCGAATGCTTCACGGCACCACAAACTTCACGGGCCGAAGCTCACCGCGGCGAGCGGGTCTGGACTTCGCGCAGGAAGGTCCCGGCCAGCTCCCGTGCCACCAGGCGCGCGGGGTCGCGTCCGCTCGTGATCCAGAAGAACGTCGGTCCGATCAGCAACGCGGTGGCGAGGTCGACGGGGATCGAGCCGGTGTCCCGTACGACTCGTTCGACCACGGCTCGGGCGCTGTCGCCGAGAATGTCCTTCGAGGCGAGCAGATCCGCGACGGCGGAGTCGTGTTGTGCTTCGCCGAGGAGGGCCCGATAGGCGGCGCCCGCCGGCGAGTGTGTGAGGAAGCGCACGAGGGCGTCCACATAGGCCGTGAGATCGCCGAGGGGATCGCCCGTGGGGTCGACGGCGAGTTCGTGTGAGGCGTCGGCCGCGCTCGCTTCGAACAGGATCTCCGCCTTGGTGGACCACCACCGGTACACGGTCTGCCTGCCCACGCCCGCCTTCTCGGCGATGCCTTTCATCGTCATGGCCGCGTAGCCGACTTCGAGCAGTAGATCGTCGACAGCGTGCAGCACGGCCGCCCGCGCTCGCTCGCTCCGCGGCCGGCCGACTCGTCCTCGCTCCTCGTCAAGCATGGCTCGACTATACCGAGACACTGTGTCTCGTTATGTGTTACGGTTTCGAGGCACGGTGACTCGAAACTAATCAAGGAGGTCACGCCCATGCGTGTGTTCGTAACCGGAGCGACCGGCTGGATCGGCTCCGCGACCGTGGACGACCTGCTGGGAGCCGGGCACGAGGTCGTCGGCCTGGCTCGGTCCGAGGCGGCTGCGACGTCGCTTGTCGCGAAGGGCGCGAAGGCGCTTCGCGGGGACCTCGACGATCTCGACGTGCTCCGTCGCGGGGCTGCCGACGCCGAAGCCGTCGTTCACCTGGCGAACAAGCACGACTGGGCCAACCCGGCCGTGATGAACGGCACCGAGCGGGCCGCGATCGAGACCATCGCCGAAGCGCTCGTCGGCACCGAGCGTCCCTTTCTGCTCGCGGCCGCGTTCGCCGGTTTGGCCAAGGGGCGTCCGGCGATGGAGACGGATGTATCGCCCGCCGTGGGCCTGAACTCGATGAGAGGCGGCGGTGAGAACCTCGCGCTCGAATACGTCGATCGCGGAGTCCGGGTCATCAGCGCACGGTTCGCCCCGAGCGTCCACGGCATGGCGGACCACGGATTCATCGGCTCCGTGGTGGCCGCGGCACGGCGCCGCGGTGTCTCCGCCTACATCGGTGACGGTTCCACGGCGTGGTCGGCGGTGCATCGCTCCGACGCGGCTCGGCTGATCCGGCTGGGACTCGAACAGGCACCCGCCGGATCGCGGCTGCACGTGGTCGCCGAAGAGGCCGTCACGATCCGGACGATCGCGGAAGCCATCGGGCGTTCGCTCGACGTCCCGGTGACGTCGGTCGCCCCCGAAGACGCCGCCGGGCACTTCGGGTTCATCGGCCGGTTCTTCGGGCTGGACATGAGCGCGTCGAGCGAGCGCACCCGCGAACTGCTCGCTTGGACTCCCACCGGGCCGACTCTGGTCGAAGACATCGACGCGGGCGCTTACGCCGTGACTGAGGCGTCTTCGCACACCCATCGAGAGGAAGTGGAATGAAAACCTCGCCCGCGATCGCACCGGACCCCGCGCGGTCGTCGCGGCACCCGGGACTGGTACTGGCCTGCGTGTCCGCGTGCACCGTACTGGTGATCAGCCTGGTCGCCGCGATCAACGTGGCGGTGCCGATGATCTCGGCGAGCGGACTGCATCCGAGTTCGTCGCAGCTGCTGTGGATCGTCGACGCCTACATCGTGGTGTTCGCCTGCCTGGTCATCCCGGCCGGCGCGGCAGGCGACCGGTTCGGGCGCAAGGGTGTGCTGCTGACCGGGCTCGGCACTTTCGCTGTGGGCGCGGGGATTTCCGCGATCTCGGCGAACGTGCCGATCATGCTGCTCGGCCGCGCGATCACCGGGATCGGGGCGGCGTTGGTGCTGCCGAACGGATTGGCGGTGCTGGTGCACGCGACCGCTCCCGAACGGCGTGGCCGCGCTCTCGCGACCTGGGCCGCGGTGACCGGCGTCGCCGGGATCATCGGGAACGTCGGCGGTGGCGCGCTGCTGGCCACCGGTTCGTGGCGAAGTCTCTTCGTCGCCGTCGCGCCGATAGCGGTCCTCTGTGGACTCTGGGTGGCTTTGGTCGCCCCACGCAGCAGCCGTCATTCCCGCACCCTCGACCCGGCGGGCACGACGGTGTTCGTCGCCGCGACCGTGGCGCTGCTCATCGGCATCATCGAGGGGCCGGAGCAGGGCTGGGGCAGTGCCGTCGTCGTCACCGCGTTCGTGCTCAGCGCCGCGCTCGGTGCCGTCTGGGTCGTGGTCGAACTGCGGGTTCCGCACCCCATGCTCGACCCCCGGCTGTTCCGCATTCCCTTGCTGCGCAGCGCCGCCCTCGGCATGCTCGTCATGTTCTTCGGGAACTTCGGGCTGTTCTATGTCAACGCTTCGCTCCTGCAGTACGGCCGCGGCTATTCCGTGTTGCAGGCGGGACTCGGGATTCTGCCGCTGCCACTGCCGGTGTTGCTCGGCTCGCGGTACGTTCCCGATCTGGCCAAGCGCATCGGTATCCCGGCGACACTGGCGGCCGCCTTCCTGGCCGGAGCCGTCGGCCTGTACGGGCTGTCGACCGCCGCGGGCCAGCCGTACTTCGTCTACGCGGCCTGGCTCGTGGTCATCGGCATCGGCCTCGCGCTCGGGATGCCCTGTCTGACGACCGAACTCACCGCGTCACTGCCCACCGAACAGGCCGGTGTCGCGGGCGGCCTCCAATCGGCGACGCGGGAACTCGGCAGCGCGCTCGGGGTCGCGGTCGTCGGGACCGTGCTGACCGCGAGCTTCACCCAGCACCTGCCCGCGATTCTCCGCGACCGTGAGCCGATCCCGCGCACCATCACCCAGGCACTCACCGTGGCACCCACGCACCGCGCCGCGATCGTCGACGCCTTCACCACCGGCGCCGACACCGCGCTACGCGTGGCGAGCGTCGTCACGGCGCTCGCGGGCGCCGTGGTCATCGCGGGAGCGGTACGGGCCGGTCGGCGCGCGATCTAGTAGACGCACTGCGGTTTGTTCGGGTCGCCCCGGACCGCGCCGTTCACGGAACCCTCCGTGGGCGGCGCGGCCGCGGAGGACGGTGTTGCGGGAGTGCCGCCCAGCGCGGCAGGGAGGCCTTGGTAGTCCGTGCCGAGGTACACCGCGACATGTCCCGCCGAGGCGGCGGTGCTGGCCGAGACCGCGGAGATACCCAGCTGTGCGGCCAAAGCGTCGGCGTCGGCCTTCGCGCCCTTTCCGTAGTACACATGCGATTCGGGCTGAGTGGCCACAGTGGACGTATCGCCCTTGGTGAACCCTTGCCCCGCCACCGTGTTCGCCAGCTCGGCGGCGCGATTGTCCACACCGGACGCATTGCGGACGTCCACAGTGGACCCGGAGCCGATGGGCTTGGCGGACGGTGCGGGGGAAGGGGGTGGCGCGGGTGCGGACTGGCCGGGGTTGATCCACGACTGGACGGCGGCCTGGATCTGGCCGATGTCGATACGGTTGATGTCGACGCTCTGCCCGCCCAGCGTGATCTTGTCGGCCTTCACGACCGGCAGGGTGTGGAAAACGATGTTGGCGGGATTGAGGTTTTTCGCCTGTTTCGCGAGGTCGAGGATGTTCCAGCCCTTGTCGTAGACGACGTCCTCTTCCGCGGCCGTGAGCAGCTTCTGCAGGTCGGTAAGGCTGCCGAAGACGCCGTCCCGTTTCAGGGTGCTCGCCACCGAGGCGAGGAACGCCTGCTGGCGGGACTCGCGGCCGAGGTCGTCGCCGGGCAGGCCGTTGCGCTGCCGGACGAACTCCAGCGCCTGCTCGCCGTTGAGGTGCTGGGGCCCCTGGGGGAAGTCGGCGCCGGAGGCGTCGTCCTTGGTGGCCTCCTTCAGGCATACGTCGACACCGCCGAGCGCGTCGGCGAGGTGGTAGAACCCGGCGAGGCTGACCTCGGCGAAATGGTCGACGTGGACCTTCAGCAGGTGTTCGACGTTCTTGATCGTCGAGGTGCGTCCCGCCTCGCGGCTCTTGAACTCCAGCGTCGCCGGGTCCCGCTCACCCTGGGCGTACAGGCGTTCCTGCTCCTGTTCCTTCGCCCAGCCGTAGCCTTCCTTGATCTTTCCCTGCCTGGCGCCGAGCAGCGGACCGTCCACAAAGGTGATGTAGTCGTCGCGCGGTATCGAGATACCGGTCGCCTTGCTGCCGTCGTTGGGCACGTGCAGCAGGATCATCGTGTTGGTGTTGTAGCCGCCGGTGTGATCCTGGTGATCGGGCGAATGTTCGGCGTCGAGGCCGTTCCCGGCGTGGAGTGCCTTCAGGACGTTCGGCGGGAGGTCCTGGCCGTTCTTGTCCTTCCGGGTGGTGAGCCCGAGCAGCAGGATGTTCTGTGAGCCGTCGGGCGCCTTGCCCTCGCCCGAGATCGCGCTGGACGCGCCGAGTCCCTGCGCCTGCCGCAAGGCGTTCCAGAAGAACCCGGTGACCACCAGCGTCACCACGGACAGCAGGGCGACCAGCACGCGTCCCGCGGAGTGGGCGGGCTGGCGGCGCCGTCGGGCGAGACGCGGATTCCGGGCGTTGGGCTTCACGCCTCCCTAGACGCCGATGTCCCGGTCGCTGCTGCACGGCGTGAGAATGCCTACTTTTCGGCAGGCGGGGCAACGTGGTGCGGAATGCCGTGCACGGTGTGCGCCGCGAAGCCGAGGGCCTCGGCGACCAGCCCGGTGAGGTGGTCGCTGGTGATCCGGTAGAGCATGCGGCGGCCCTCGCGGCGAACCTGGACGAGCCCGGCCAGCCGCAGCCGCCCCAGGTGCTGGGAGACCGACGACCGGGACGCCGCGACCTGTTCGGTCAGCGTCGTCACGTCCTGCTCGGTGGTCAGCAGGTGCAGCAGATGCAGCCGGGTCGGGTCGGCGAGATGCCGCAGGATCTCGGCGGCGAGGTCGAGTTGCCGCTGGTCGGCAGGATGGCCGGGCCGCGTCGCCGAGCCCGCGTTAACATGCGCGTGCATGGTTGCATAATGGACCTGGGCAGGGCATTCTCACAAGTATGGGTTCGCAGCACGGCCAGACTCATGGACACGGTCATGGGCACGCGCATGGTCACGCCCCGGCGCCGCGGTGGTCGCGGGTGCGCCACGCGCTCGTTCACGCGTTCACACCGCACAGCCACGACAGCGCCGACCGGTTCGACAGCGCGCTGGAAGCCAGCAGGCAGGGGATGCGGACGCTGGCGTGGTCGTTCGCGGCGTTGTTCGTCACCGCGGCCGCGCAGCTCGTGGTCGTGCTGCTGAGCGGGTCGGTCGCGCTGCTCGGCGACACCATCCACAACTTCGCCGACGCACTCACGGCGTTGCCGGTCGGGATCGCCTTCGCGCTCGGCAGGCGGGCCGCGAGCCGCCGGTTCACCTACGGGCTCGGCCGCGCGGAGGATCTCGCCGGGGTGATCGTGGTGCTGATCATCGCCGCGTCGGCGGTGTTCGCCGGGTACGAGGCCGTGCTGCGGTTGATCGATCCGCGACCGGTCGGGCACCTGTGGATCGTCGCGCTCGCCGGGGTCATCGGCTTCGCGGGCAACGAACTCGTCGCGCGCTGGCGGATCTCGGTCGGCCGCCGGATCGGTTCGGCGGCGCTGGTCGCCGACGGCCTCCACGCGCGCACCGATGGTTTCACCTCGCTGGCCGTCGTCGTCGGAGCGGGCGGGGTCGCGCTGGGATTTCCGTTGGCCGACCCGATCATCGGACTGCTCATCACCGTGGCGATCCTCTTCGTGCTCCGTGACGCGGCGAAGGAGGTGTTCGGGCGGCTCATGGACGCCGTCGACCCGGCGACCGTAGAGCTGGCCGAGCGGTCCGCCGCCGACGTCGACGGCGTGGCCGGGGTGAGCCAGCTGCGGATGCGCTGGACCGGGCACACGTTGCGGGCAGAACTCGCCGTAGCCGTCGAGCCCACGCTCACCGTCGAGGCGGCGCATCGGCTCGCGCACGAGGTCGAGTACCACCTGGTGCACGCGGTACCGCGGCTGGCCGCCGCGGTCGTGCACACCGAGCCGGCCACCGGGGCACAGCAGGCGCACGCGCTGCTCGGCTGACCGTCCTGTCTGCCACCACTGCCGGATGCGGGCGCGAGGTCTGGTGCTCGGCGGTGGGGTGCGGTACACCGGTGTCGTGGCTGCCGAGGACGCGCTCGCGGGTGAGACGGTCCCCTACGTCGAGCTTTATCCGTGGCAGACCAGGGCTCCGGTGGTCAAGGACATAACGATGCCCGCGGACCCCGATGGGCCGCCGTACGTCCGGGTCCGGATACCGGCCGGGGTGCGGAATCGAACGCTGCTCGACGTTCCCGGCGGTCCGCGGCTGCGGGTAAGGCTGCTTTTCCGGCGGACGGCTCTGCACCTGCTGGTAGCCGTGGTGGTCCTGCTGGGCCTGGGTACCGGCTCGCGGTGGGTTGCGCTGCTGCTCGGGGTCGCGTGGATGCTGTTGTTGTTCTGCCGCCGGTACACCAGAAGCGCCAAGGGGGTCATCGTCACCAAATGGCGGGAAGGGCGATCCGGTCCGCCCGCCGATTCCGGATTCCGGTATTATTTGTGCGATGCCGGAATTCTCTACCTGATACCCGCCGGTATCGCCATTGCCTGCTACGTCCTGCTGGCCGGCTACGTTTCCCTGTTCAGCGGCTCGCTGAGCATCGGTCAGCTCATCGGCCTGCAACAGTTCTTCGAACGCGTCTCGGGATTCTTCTCGGACCACCTGAAACTGAGCGGGCCGCAAGTCTTCGGCCTGCTGATCCTGACCTATTTGCTCAGCAGTTTCCTGCTGGCGGGCCGTCGCCCCGGCAAGGTGCGGGTCGGCATGGGCAAAGCGCTGTACTGGCTGGTGGACCTCTACAGCAAGGGCAGTGGAGTTATTTCCACCGCCTTGGCGACACTGGCCGCCCTGACCCTGTTCGGTATGCACCTCGGCGTTCCGAGCACGGACCTGGGACTCCGGATCAAGATTCACCAGGAAGGCTACGCCGAGGTCGCGAAGACGGTCGACGCGAAAATGTCGCAGCAGGTCGCCGGTATGTTGTACGGCAAGGTCGTCAACGCCTTTCCGCAGGACTACCGGGACGCCATGGCGCGGCTGAACGTCATCGACACTTTGGCGAACCAGCTGGGGAGCCAGGCCGGTACGGCCCGGGAGAAGAATGGTGTCAGCGACAGTGCGATAGACCGAACCGTACAGGACGAGACGTCTCGGATGCGGCAGGTGACCAACCTGCCCGCCGAATTGACCGTCAGCGCCCCGAAGGAGGCAACGGCCCCGCCCGCGGAAGTCACGCTCGACCAGATCGACGCCGCGAAGGTGGCGTCGGCGTCCGTCAAGCCCGAGCCCGCGACCGAGATCATCCATGAGGGCGAACGGAAAATCGTTCTCCACGTGGAGAAACTGTTCACCGAGCAGGTGGCGAACGTGCTCAAACCAGTCACCGACGCGATCCCGATCCTGCAACCGGTGGTCCAATCCGTCGTCAAGGCCGCCACCGACAAGTCCCTTCAAGACCGATTCGAGCGGGCCTACAACCGCGTGCTGACATTCCTGCTGCACCGCCCGCCGTCGGACGCCGACGCGGCCGTGAAACAGGAAGCCGCCACCGTCGTGGCCGAAACCGACGTCTCCGGGCCGGTCGGCGAAGCCACACCGCAGGCCACCAGCCTCGCCAATGCCTTGCGCGCCAAGGAAGCCGCGCTCAATGCCGATTCGGCCCGCCTCGGCCACCAGGTCGACCAAAAGCTCGACGCCGTCGTCACCGGCCTCGTCAACCGGCTGGGCGGAACAAACCTGAGCGACATCGAGGACGCGATGGCGGAACTGCGGAAACTCGGCCCATCGCTTGGCGATTCCCAGGTGCAGAAGCTCGTATCCGCGATGCGGAACGGAAGCAGCGAGGCCATCCGCCACAACGCCGCGATCGTGGTCGGCAAGCTCCGCTCCGAGCATGTGACATCCAGCCTGCGTGTCGAGGCGAAGAGCATTTGCGGCTGCCCCTGACGGGCACTGGGGGCGTGCCGCACGCAGGCGGCTGCGGAGGTGTGCTGACCAGGCCGTCCGCCGACAGGGTCTCGCTTTCCCGTTAAGTCTATGTTAGGAAAGGTTCCTAACTAATGACCTGATCGGGAGGCGATGTGCGCAAGCGTGGCCTGGTCGCGGCGGCGGTGCTGGTGGTGCTCGGGGGCGGCACGGTCGCCGTCGCGCAGACGACCGAGGCGGCACCCGCCGGTGCCCGCCTGGCGAAGAACATCATCTACATCCAGGGTGACGGGATGGGGCTCGGGCAGCGCGATCTCATCCGGCTGGCCACCGTGGGCAAACGCGGGGAGCTGGAGATGAACAAGCTCCCGGTGACGGGTCTGGTCCGCACCGCGCCGGACGATCCGGAGGAGGTCGTCACCGACTCGGCGGCAGCGGCCACCGCGCTCGCGACCGGGCACAAGACCCGCAACGGCGCGGTCGGTGTCGACGTCCACGACCGTCCACTGGAGACAGTGCTGGAACGCGCCAGGAAGGCAGGCAAGGCGACCGGGCTGGTCACCACGGCCCAGGTCACCGGCGCCTCGCCCGCGGCGTTCGCGGCGCACGTGCCGAGCCGGGATTCCCAGAGCGACATCGCCAAGCAGTACATCGAGAACAGCCGTCCCGAGGTGCTGCTCGGCGGTGGCGAGGACTGGTGGTACCCGAAGGGGAATCCCGGTGTCTGGCCGGACAAACCGGGCGAAGAGAGCCGCAGCCCGTACGGCAATCTCGTCGAGCGGGCACAGCGGACGGGCTACACCTACGTGCGCAATGCCGACGAGCTGGCCCGCACCCGCGCGAACCGGATCCTCGGCTTGTTCGCGAACGAGGACATGGTCGACTACGGGCCGGACGGTGTCGGTAAATACGCGCCGAAGGTGCCGCTGCGGCAGATGGCACGCAAGGCGCTCGACACGCTTTCCCAGAACCCGAAGGGTTTCTTCCTTTTCCTGGAGGAGGAAGGCATCGACGGGATGTCCCACGAGAACAACGCGCATTCGGTCATCGACGCCGGCCGTGCGCTGGACGAGACCGTGGCCGAGGTGATGCGGTTCGTCCGCTCGCACCCCGACACGCTGGTGATCATCGGCGGTGATCACGAGACCGGCGGGCTGAGCATCGAGAACTACGACAGCTCCAACACCGGGCCCGAACACGCCCGCGAGGACGGTCCGTTCCCGGTCCCCGGCTCGAAGCTGAAGTTCACTGTGGACTGGACGACGAACGAGCACTCGGGCGCCGACACGCCGGTCACCGCGAGCGGCCCGGGATCCGCGCGGCTGGGCGGCATCGTCGAGAACACCGACGTCTACCACGTCATGCGGGACGCGGCCGGGTTGTGATGGGGTCGAGCACTGGGGACACCGGGCGAAAGCTGTCGGCCCGTGCGCGGCCGGTCCGAGGGACGCCCTGGGTGCATCCACCGCACCCAGGGACCCCCTTGCCACACCCCATGAGCCACGTGCCGTGAGCAGGGGTCAGCGGAGCACCGGGCAGCTCAGCGGTTCGGTGTCGCCGCCTATCGTGTAGGTGACCACGACCTTCGCGGCGGGCTTC
Organism: Amycolatopsis sp. NPDC059027; assembly: GCF_042739735.1. NCBI lineage: Bacteria > Bacillati > Actinomycetota > Actinomycetes > Pseudonocardiales > Pseudonocardiaceae > Amycolatopsis > Amycolatopsis sp. NPDC059027. The sequence goes on from NZ_JBHYIK010000105.1 coordinate 9,872, forward strand.
CCGGCCTGCCGGTGCACGCCGAGCGCGGTGCAGACGAACTGGTCGACGCCGAGCGGTGCGATCTCGTACTTCGCCAGCGGCAGGTTGATCCTGATCAGCTCGTCGGATTCGGTCACCAGGGGACTGCGGCCGAGCGCGCTCTGCCAGGCGAACGCGGAGTGCAGGCCATCGCTCTGGGACGAGCTGCTGCTGGCGACCAGCAGGTTGAGCGCGTCGGTGATAGTGCCGAGCCGCTGGGTGGGGCGAGGGCTCGGCACCAGCTCGCCTTCGGCGTCGACGAAGTACAGCGTCACGCCGCGTGCGACGCCCGTCGGAGCTTTGCCGCCGTCTTGTACGCCGCTGGGTTCGACACCGCACGCGGTCAGCGTCGCGAGGAGGACAGCCGCTGCCAACACTCGCCGGGTCACGTGTCCTCCTTGGGGCGCAGGGGAAAGCGGGCGACGAACCGGGCACCGGCGCCGGGCGCGTTGCCCGCTTCGATGTCGCCGCCGTGCAGCCGCGCGTTTTCGACCGCGATCGCCAGGCCGAGCCCGCTGCCCTCGGACCGCGTCCTCGCCGCGTCCGCCTTGTAGAACCGTTCGAACACGTGCGAGGCCAGATCGCCGGGCAGACCGGGACCGTGGTCGACGACCTCGACCGTCGCCTCCCGTTCGTCCGCCCGCAGCCGGATCCGCACCGGTGGCGCGCCGTGCCGCAGCGCGTTTCCCACCAGGTTCGCCACCACGATGTCGAAACGACGCCGGTCGAGTACCGCGGTGATCGGCTCGGGGGCGTCGAGGCCGACTCGGTCCGTCCAGCTGCGCGAGCGGAGACAGTCCACAATGGCCTGACGCAGTTCGACGCCCTCCAGCCGAAGCCGCGCCGCGCCCGCGTCGAAGCGGGACACCTCGATCAGGTCTTCCACCAGCCGTGTCAGCCTTCGCGTCTCCTCGACGGCGAGCAGTGTCGACGTCCGCGCGTCCGGTGACATCGCCCCGGCCTCGTCCTCCAGCACCTCGACGACCGCGGTCAACGTCGTCAGCGGGGTCCGCAGCTCGTGCGAGACGTCGGCGACGAACCGGCGCGCGTCGGCCTCCAGCCGGCGCAGTTCGGCCACCGAGTCCTGCAACTCGGCCGCCATGTGGTTGAACGTGCCCGCGAGATCGGCGAGTTCGTCCGAGCCGCGGACGCGCAGCCGGGCGGAGAGGTCGTGCGCGGCCAGGCGGCGCGCGGTGGTGCGCAGTTCGCGGACCGGCCGCAGCACCCCGCGCGCGGCGAGCAGCGCCAGCAGGATCGCCAGCGGCAGCGCCAGCGCGCTGGTCAGGACGGCGGCACTGGCCGAGGCGTCCATCTGCTGCTGGACCCCGGAAAGATCGCGGACGGCGTAGACCTCGATGCCCGACAGCGACCGGGTGCCGTCCAGCGCGGTCCGCGTCACCGGGGTCCCGAGCACCAGCTTCGGCCCGGTGGGCGAGGCGACGCGTTGCCGTACCAGCTGGTCACGGGAGGAGACCGCGGCACGCAGGTCGGCGGAGACAAGGCCGACCTCGCCGCCGTCCGAAGAGGACAGTTGGTGGTAGGTGACCAGCGCGGGCGCGCCGGCCGCGGCACGCAGCCGGTCCAGCGCGGCCTGGTCGGGCGGGTCGGCGAGGTCGGCGGTGAGCGCGCCGACCCGGTGCCGGAGGTCGTCGCCGGCGCGTTGCTCGGCTTCGGACACCAGCGACGTGCTGGTCGAGGCGTAGCTCGCCCAGGCGGCCGTGACCGCGCCGAGGACCGTCACCAGCACGAACGCGAAGACGAGGCGGACACGCAGGCCGGTCAGCCACCGCGGGCTCATACCGGGCCGAACCGGTAGCCGAAACCGCGGACGGTCTGCACGAAGACCGGCGACGCCGGATCGGCCTCGATCTTGGCGCGCAGCCGCTGCACGCAGTTGTCGACCAGCCGGGAGTCACCGAGATAGTCGTGCTCCCACACCGATTCCAGCAGCTGCTGCCGGCTGAGCACCCGGCCGGGGGAGCGGGAGAGTTCGAGCAGGACACGCAGTTCGGTCGGCGTCAGCGATACCGGTTCGCCGTCCTTCGTGACGGTCATCGCCGCGCGGTCGAGGGTCAGGCCGGCGTGCTGCTCGGTGCCCGCGGGTTCGGGCGTGCCGCGACGCAACACGGCCTTGATCCGCGCGTCGAGCACCCGCGGCCGCACGGGTTTCACCACGTAGTCGTCCGCGCCAGCTTCGAGGCAGCCGACGACGTCGAAATCGTCATTGCGGGCGGTCAGCACGATGATCGGCACCGGCCCGTCCGCGCGGAGCCTGCGGCAGACCTCGAACCCGTCGATCCCGGGCAGCATCAGGTCGAGTACCACGAGTTCGGGCGGCTCGGCACGGGAGACGCGCAGGCCCTCCTCGCCGGTCTCGACCGCCTTGACGTCGTGGCCGTGTTTGCCCAGCGCCATGCCGAGACTCCGGCGGATGGACGGGTCGTCCTCGATCAACAGCACCTGAGCCACGCTCCGATTATCGCCGCTGGTCAGCGAGATCGCCCGGGGAGGCGGGGTATTGCGACACAACCAGGACGAAGCCGGTACCGGACGCGGACAGCGGCGCCGTTCGCTAGGAATCCGTAAGTTCGGGCCGCGGGTTCTTGCCCCCGCACGCCGGGCTGGATTCCATCGGAGGATGGGCAGAGGTCTCGTACGGGGGCACGCGTGGGGCGTGCGCCACGACGACCGGCCGCCTGATCCGGTGCCGGTCGGCGATACCACCGAACCCGGCGATTCACCGGCCGGCAGCTGAGTCCTGCCCATTCCCGCGCGGGCTCCCCGCGCGCTCACTCCATTGTGGATGGAACAGCATGCCCGAAAACCCCACGGTTCTCGTCACCGGAACCACCGACGGCATCGGTTACGAAACGGTACGGCTGCTCGCGACCGGCGACACCACGGTGATCACGCACGCCCGCACCCGCGAAGAAGGTGAGGACGCCTGCCGGCGACTGGTGAATTCCGGCGTCGACGCACGGCGTCTCCAGCCCGTCGTCGCGGACTTCGCCGATCTGCGGCAGGTCGCCGAGATGGCCGCCGCGGTCGCGCAGGCGTTCGGCCGCCTGGACGTCCTGGTCAACAACGCGGGTGTCGCGGGCACCGGCAACCGTACGATCACCAAGGACGGCCACGAGGCGACGTTCCAGGTCAACTACCTGGCCCCGTACCTGCTGACCAGGCTGCTCGAGGACCGGCTGGACGCCTCGCCGGTGAGCCGGGTGGTCAACGTGTCCTCGTCACTGCATCGCGGCGGCCGGATCAACTGGGCCGATCTCAACTGGAAGCGGCGGTACAACCGTGGCGCCGCGTACGCGCAGTCCAAGCTGGCGCTGACCATGTTCACCACCGCGCTGACCGAGTTCCGGCCGAAGGTCCGCGAGGCCGTCAGCGTGCATCCCGGCATCGTCGCCACCGGGATGCTCCAGCACTACAGCTACCGCGGCCGTCCCGTCACCGAAGGCGCCGAGGTCGTCGCCCGGCTCGCCGATCCCGGGGCCAAGGTGCTGGCGGGCGGCTACTACGACGGCCGCCTGCCTGCCAAGGCCGCGGCTGCCGCCGTCGACCCCGACGCCGTCCAGAAGCTCTGGAAGCTCAGCGAAAAGCTGACCCTGGTGGAACAGCGCCGGGGATGAGCCTCAGCGCACCGGCCGCCGGTACGGGGTGTGCTCCATGCGCGGCTCGCCGCCCTCGCGGCGCGACGCCGGGCGCGTGCCCGGCCGGCGGTCGGTGTTCAGCCACCACTGCAGGAACCGCAGCACGAGTGCGAACAGCACGCAACACGCGATCAGCATCACCGAATAGGCCAGGTCGCTCATGCGATCGCCTCGCTCCGCGAGACAGTGTTCGATCCTTTTTGGCGCATGATATCCATCATTCGCTCGCAAGCGTCGCTCATGCATCGCCTTCTTCATAGGTGTCAGCGGGGTTGCCGCCCAGCATGCGGCCGCGGAGCCCACCCGGCGTAGCGGTTCTCACGAACCCTTGACGCTCCCGCGGGTGATGTTGACGCCGCTTTTCGTGGGACCGCACTGACCGGTGGCCGAAGCCGTCCGCTCGCGCGCCGATGCTAAAAACGCGCATCCGGGCTCTGTTCGGCATGCCATTTTCGGCCGGGGTCGCGGGGTCGTCCTTGACAGCTTCGTGGCCCCGGCCGAAACTCTTTGCCGATACGGGCGTCATTTCCCGGAATTCTGTCCGATAGCGCGTTCACTGGAGAAGCTATGCGGTTTTCCGCTCGACTTCGTTTCGGCAGGGTCGTTTCGGTTTTGTCGGCCGCGGTGGTGATGACGGCCGCGGTCACGGTCGCGGCGGCAGCTCCCGCGACGGCGGACGAAGCGTTCTACACGCCACCTTCGCCGCTTCCCGCGGGGCAGAACGGTGACGTCATCAAGTCGCAGCCATCCGCTTTCAACGGTGGCAAGGCGACCCGGATCATGTACCTGTCCCGTGACACCAAGGACAAGGCGATTCCGGTGACCGGTACCGTGATCGTGCCGACGGCGCCGTGGACGGGCCAGGGACCGCGCCCGATCGTCGCCTACGCGCCGTTCACGTCGGGAATGGGCGACAAGTGCGCGGTGTCCAAGACGATCGCGGGCGAGGGCAGTGCGGACATCATCGCGAACGTGCAGACGCAGTTCGTGAACGCGTTGCTGCAAAAGGGTTTCGCCGTGGCGCAGACCGACTACGAGGGCCTCGGCACGCCGAACATGGAGCACACCTACGTGATGCGCCGCTCGGAGGCACACACCACACTCGACGTCGTCCGCGCGGCGCAGCGGCTGCCCGATTCGGGGCTGGACAAGAACGCGCCGATCGGTATCGTCGGCTATTCCCAGGGCGGCGGCGCCTCCGCCGCGGCGGTGGAAATGGCGCCGGACTACGCGCCGGAACTCGACCTCAATGGCGCCTACGCGGGTGCCGCACCGGCGGACAAGGCCGTACTCGCCAAAAGTCTCGACGGTGCGTACGCGGCCGGTTTCCTCGGATTCGCGCTCATCGGCATCAATACGGCTTACCCCGAAACACATATGCTGGATCTGGCCAACCCCACCGGCGCGCAACTATTCCTGCAGGCCCGCCAGATCTGCACGATGGACGCCATTTTCCAGCTCGCCTTCAAGCAGACCAACACCCTGACCAAGGACGGCAGGCCGGTCTCGGCCTATCTGTCGGAGGAACCCTTCAAATCGGTGGTCGAGGACCTGAAGATCGGTAACCTCAAGCCCGCCGCGCCGGTGCTCGTCGAGCACACCCCGATGGACGACATCGTGCCCTACCCCCAGGGCAAGCAGATGGCCAAGGACTGGTGCGGCAAGGGCGCGAACGTCGAGTTCAAGGACCTGCCCTCCTTCAGTCCGGTGCTCTCCCACGCGCTCGCCGCGTTCGGCGCTTCGGGCAACGCCGCCAACTGGATCGCCGACCGCCTGGCAGGGAAGCCCGCCACGAGCAATTGCGGCGCATTCTGAAAACCGGTGTCGAGGTCCGGCGCGAGCCGGATCCCGACACCGAGCCGGACCAGACAAAGTGTCCAAACTAGACACATGAAATAGTCTTCAAAAGTCCATAGCCCTGACGAGACTTGTACGGGCGTAACACTTTTATTTACGCTTTCTCTACGTCTCGACGTGGTCCCACGGCCTGAGCGGCAACTTACGCTCAGGCCGTGCCGTCACCCACCGCAGTGCTCAAGCGCCTCGTCGTCGGGCTGCCCTTCCGCAGCGACCGGCTGGGCGAGACGCTCCTGCCCAAGCGGCTGGCGCTGCCGGTCTTCGCCAGCGACCCGCTCTCCTCGGTCGCCTACGCCACCCAGGAGATCCTGCTGATCCTGGCGCTGGGCGGGCTGGCGTTCCTGCACCTCGCGCCGTGGGTGGCGGCGGCGATCGTCGTCCTGCTGGCCGTCGTCGTGCTGTCCTACCGGCAGGTCGTGCAGGCCTACCCGAGCGGAGGCGGCTCGTACGAGGTGGCCTCCCGCAACCTCGGCCGGTCGGCAGGGCTGGTGGTCGCCGGCGCGTTGCTGGTCGACTACATCATGACGGTCGCGGTCTCCGTCGCGGCAGGGGTCGACAACATCATCTCCGCGGTGCCCGGGCTCAACCCGTACCGGGTGCTGATCAACCTCGGGTTCGTCGCCTTCCTGACCGCGATGAACCTGCGCGGGGTGCGGGAATCCGGGCGCGCGTTCGCGGTGCCGACCTACGCGTTCGTCGCCGGCGTCGCGGTCATGATCGTGCTCGGCCTCGGCCGCGCGATCGCCGGGCACGCGCCGGTCGCGGAGAGTGCCGGATACCAGATCCGTCCCGAGCAGGTCGGTCTCACCGGCTTCGCCGTCGCGTTCCTGATGCTGCGTGCGTTCGCCTCCGGCTGCACCGCGCTGACCGGTGCCGAGGCGATCTCGAATGGTGTACCCGCGTTCCGGAAACCCAAGGGACGCAACGCCGCGAAGACGATGACCGCGATGGGCGTCATCGCGATCGCGATGTTCGGCGGGATCACCGTGCTCGCGATGATCGCGAACGTGCGGATCGCGGAGAACGCCTGTGACCTCACCGGATTCCGCGGCGACTGCGCGAACACCCCGCAGCGCACGGTGATCGCGCAGATCGCCGCGGCGGTGTTCGGCGGCGACGACACCGTGCTCTTCTACTACATGCAGGCCGCGACGGCGCTGATCCTGATCCTCGCCGCGAACACCGCGTTCAACGGCTTTCCGTTGCTGGGCTCGATTCTGGCCCAGGACCGCTATCTGCCGCGCCAGCTGCACACCCGCGGCGACCGGCTGACGTTCTCCAACGGCATCCTGCTGCTCGCGCTCGTCGCCGGGCTGCTCATCTACGTCTACGACGGCGTTGTCAGCAAGCTCATCCAGCTGTACATCCTCGGGGTGTTCACGTCGTTCACGTTGTGCCAGGCGGGAATGGTGCGGCACTGGAACCGCAAGCTCGCCGAAGCGACGTCGCGGGGTGAGCGGCATCGATTCCGCCTCGCGCGGGCGATCAACGCGTTCGGTGCGGTACTCACCGGTCTGGTGCTCGTTGTCGTGCTGCTGACCAAGTTCCAGCACGGTGCGTATCTGGTCGTCATCGCGATTCCGGTGCTGTACGTGCTGATGCGGGCCGTGCGCAGGCACTACGACCGGGTCCGTGACGAACTGCTGCCCGACGACGAGAGCGCGATCCTCCCCAGCCGCGTGCGAGCCATCGTGCTGGTGTCCACTTTGCACAAACCCACCCAGCGGGCGGTCGCGTTCGCCCGCGCGTCCCGGCCGGACGAGCTGACCGCGATCACCGTCAACGTCGACGACCAGGCCACCCGCGCGCTGCAACGCGAGTGGGAGAAGCGGGACATGGGCGTCGGCCTGAAGGTGATCGAGTCGCCGTTCCGGGAGATCACCCGGCCACTGCTGGGATACGTCAAGAACATCCGCCGGTCCAGCCCTCGCGACGTGGTGTGCGTCTACATCCCCGAATACGTCGTGGGGCACTGGTGGGAGAACCTGCTGCACAACCAGAGTGCCTTGCGGCTCAAGGGAAGGCTGTTGTTCATGCCCGGCGTGATGGTGGTCAGCGTGCCGTGGCAGCTCCACTCGACGAACCGGCGCGCACCGCGCCGGACCGAGTTCAGCCCCGGCGATGTGCGCCGGGGGATCACGACGCCGGGGAAATCGGTGCCGAAACCCTGATCAGCGCGTGCCGATCCGGTCGAGGTCGGCGAGGACGTCCTCGGGCAGCACCATATCCGCGGCGGCGAGGTTCTCCCGCAGGTGCGCCACCGAGGACGTTCCCGGGATGAGCAGCGTCGTCGGCGAGCGCTGGAGCAGCCAGGCGAGCGCGACCTGCGTGGGCGTCGCCTCGACACGGCGGGCGCAGTCGTCGAGCACGCCGGACCGCAACGGGCTGAACCCGCCGAGCGGGAAGTACGGGACGAACGCGATGCCCTCGGCCGCGCATTTGCCGACCATCGTGTCGGCGCCGCGGTTGGCCAGGTTGTACTCGTTCTGGACACACACCACCGGTGCGATCGAGCGCGCCTCGTCGAGCTGCTCGGCCGTGACGTGACTGACGCCGAGGTGCCGGATCAGCCCCTGCCGCCGCAGCTCGGCGAGCACACCGAACGGCTCCGCGAGCGATCCCGGCACCGGGTACTCGGCGTTTTCTCCTGCCAGCCGCAGATTCACCACGTCGAGCGTGTCGACGCCGAGGTGGCGGAGGTTGTCGTGCACGGCCGAGGTCAGCTCGTCCGCCGACAGCGCGGGCGACCATCCCTTGTCCGGCGTCCGCCGCGCGCCGACCTTCGTGACGATGCGCAGGCCCTCGGGATACGGGTGCAGCGCTTCGCGGATCAGGGTGTTCACGGTGTGCGGGCCGTAGAAGTCACTCGTGTCGAGGTGGTTCACGCCGCGTTCGACGGCCTCGCGCAGCACGGCCACGGCGGCATCCTGGTCGCGGGGCGGGCCCCACACGCCGGGACCCGCCAGCTGCATCGCGCCGTATCCCATCCGGTGCACGGTCAGCTCGCCGCCGAGGTCGAAGGTACCGCCGAGGGTGGCGTTCGTGGCCATGCCCGTTCCTCCAGTGTGTCCGTCGGTCGAACACCCTAACCGTCAGCCACACAAGCCTTTGGCCGTCAGCACCCGGGTGAGTGACTCCCGCACCCGCGACTCGGGCAGCTCGCCGGTCCCGACGGCTTGGGACAGCCGGTCCAGGACCTGGTCCACGTGTCCGCCCGAGGACCACAGGGCCTCGTCCGCACCCGCCCGCAAAGCCTTCAACACCGCTTCGGGCAACGGGAACTGCTCGGTGATCGCCTTCATCGCGCCGAGGTCGTCCGTCACCACCGGCCCGGTGAAGCCGAATTCCCCGCGCAGCAGCTGATAGGCCGGTGCCGACAGCGACGCGGGCAGGCCGGCGGTCAGGTCGGGGACGTCGAGGTGCCCGACCATCACCCCGATCGGCCCGTACTCGGTGATCCGCTGGTAGGGAACCAGATCTACCCGGCGCAGCTCGGGCAGCGGCGGCGTGTGGACGAGCCCGGTGTGCGAATCACCCGACGCGTGCCCGTGCCCGGGGAAGTGTTTCAGTACCGGAAACACCCCGGCGTCGCGCAGGCCCGCGGCGAACGCGCGCACGTACAGCCGCGCGCGCTCGGGGTCGCCGCTGAACGAGCGATCGCCGATGGCCTGGTCGGCGGGTTGGTCGGTGATGTCGGCGTCCGGCGCGTAGTCGACGGTGACGCCGCGGGCCCGCAGCTGCTTGCCCCGCAGCGCGGCCACTTCCCGCACCTGCTCGGGCGACCTGGTCGCCGCCAGCTCCCGCGCGCTCGGGATGCGGCCGTCGAGCGTGTCGATGCGCTGGACCCGGCCGCCCTCCTCGTCGACCGCGACCGACACGGGCACCTTCGCGGCCTTCTGGACGGCGTCGAGCGCCTGATGGGTGAGAAGCTCGGTCGCGTCACCCGCGATGAAGATTCCGCCGAGCTGGTGATCCTGGACGAGCTTGACCGTCGACGCCGGATCGCTGCCCGGCACCCCCACGACGACGAGCTGGGCGAGCTGGGCGCGAAGATCCAGCTTGGCGATGACGGGACCGCAGTCGGGAACCCGGGCCAACCGGGCGTCCGGCTGAGGTGCCGCAGCGCCTTCGACATCCCGGGAATGGGTCGCCGCCACGACCAGGCTCGCCGCGGCCACCACCACCGCCACCCCGGCCACCAGCCGGTACCCCGTTTTCCGTCGCATCAACCCTTCTCATCCGCCGGGGACGTCGTCTCCCCGACGGTAGCCGACGCGGCGGGCACTGCGGGTCGTCACCCAACCGGGGGAAGAGTCGAACTCAGGAGCCGGTCTTGGCGGCGGGCTTGGACCCGTTCTGGCCCGACCCGTTCTTGCCCTGCTCGGCGGAGGCACTGTTGCCGTTCTGCGTGGGCTCGTCGCCGCCGACCAGTTTCGACGCCTGCGGGATGACGGATTCCTCCGGCAACGGCTTCAGCTGGCCCTCGCTGCGGCCCAGGATCTCGTCCGCCATGGCCAGGCTCTTGCGGGCCTGCTCGCGGATCTCGGCCAGCCGCTCGACCTTCCGCTGCGCCGCGGTGGTCCGCTGCGCGGCCGTGGTGGTCGCCTCGTCCAGCCGGCGCTTCGCCTCGGCGGTGGCCTCGTCGACGAGCCGCTTGGCCTCCGCGGTCGCCTCGGCGATCCGCCGCTCGGCCTGCTGCTTGCTCGCGGTGCGCTGGTCGGCGACGTGCTTCTCCAGCGTGGCCCGCTGCGCGGCCATCGACGCCTCGAACTCGCGCTCGATCTTGCGGCGCTTCCGCTCGGCCTCGGTGTCCAGCAGCTCCCGCCGCTGCGCCGCCTCGACCGTCAGCCGCTGGGTTTCCGCGCGCGTCTCGGCCAGTGCCGCCTCGTGCTCGGAGTGCAGCGCCTCGGCCTGCTTGTCCAATTCGGCCATCAGGTTCGTGTAGCGGTCACGCAGCTTCTGCGAAGCATCGCTCGACGACGCCCAGTGTTTCTCGGCGGCCACCTGGGCACGCTTGGTGATCTCGTCGGCACGCGCCTGCGCGAGCGTGACCGTCCGCTGCATCCGCTCGTCGAGATCTTCCAACCGCTCCGGGGGTTTCTTCAGTTCCTCGACCCGCGCCTGGAGCTTCTGGATCTCCTGGCGCGCGGTCTCGAGTTCGCGGGACACGGTCGCCAGCTGGTTCGACGAGGCGTCGCGCTCGTTCAGCAGCCGACGCAGCTGGCCCTCGACGTGATCGAGGTACTGCCGCACCTCGTTGCGGTCGAAACCGTGCCACGCCTGGGTGTACTCGCGCCGCAGGGGAAGGAGGCCAGGGAGGCTGTTGTCTCGCTCGGGAACCATGTGCCCGACCGTACCCGCGTACACCGTGTCGTCGGCGTCAGGCTTGGTGATTCACCGGTGTGTCTTCACCCGGCCCTGACAAATGATCCCCGAACGGCCGCCGCCCGGAAGCGGAGAGTCACCAGTGGAATCCGCGGCTGAGCCTGGCCAGTGCCATCGCCGCCTTCGACAGGTGTTTCTCGCCACGTCCGATCTTGAGCCCGCCGGAGCCACCCGCGGCCGCGGAGTCCGGGAAGATCCGGAAGCCCTGGTACGCGACGGCGTCGGTGAGTCCCGGCGTGAGCGTGTACGCGAGCCCGATTGCCTGGCCGGCGGGCGTTCCGATGTGCTTCGGGCGCTCGACCAGCGCCTTCATCACCATGTCCGCGGCCTGCTCCGGCGACTTCGTCGGGAAGGCGTCGTAGATCTTCGTCGGCCGGATCATCGGCGTGCGCACGAGTGGCATGTGGATGGTGGTGAACGTGATCCCGTCGCCGTGGGTCTCGGTCGCGGCGATCCGCGAGAAGTAGTCCAAAGCGGCCTTCGACGCCGCGTACGCCGAGAACCGCGGCGCGATGCCCTGCACACCGATCGACGACACGTTCACGATGTGCCCGAACTTCCGCTCCGACATGTGCGGCAGCACCGCGAGGATCAGCCGCACCGCGCCGAAGTAGTTGATCGCCATCGCGCGCTCGTAGTCGTGCATGCGGTCGTACGAGAGCTTGATGGAGCGGCGGATCGAGCGGCCCGCGTTGTTCACCAGCATGTCGATCCGGCCGTGCTCGGCCAGCATCGCGTCGACGGCCTTGTGCACCGACTCCTCGTCGGTCAGGTCCGCCGGATACACCGACGCCGTGCCGCCCGCGGCGAGGATCTCGTCGCGGACCTCTTCGAGTTCGTGCTGCCGCCGCGCGACCAGCAGCGGGACGCCGCCCGCCGCGGCGACCTTCAGCGCCGTCGCGCGCCCGATGCCCGAGGACGCGCCGGTGATGATCACGCGGCGGCCGTCCAGCTCGCCGCGCGGGCCGTGCTTGCGGGCCCGGAACGGGTCGAGGTGCTCGCGCCAGTACCGCCACAACGTCGCCGCGTAGTCCTCCAGCCGGGGGACCTCGACGCCGGAGCCCGCGAGTGCCTTGCGGGTCGAGGCGGACGAGAACACCGACGCGAACGCGACGTTGTCCAGCAGCACCGGCGGGATGCCGAGGCGTTCGAGGACGGCGTCCCGCGCGATCGTGAACCCGGGGATGTGCTCGGACAGCTTCGCCAGCCCGACGATGCCCTTGGACAGTTTGTCGTTCAGCTGCACCGAAATCGTCGGCGCGCCTGCCGCCTTCGCGAAGGCGTTGTATACCGACACCACCGGCTGTGGCTCCGGGTTGACCAGGTGGAACGCGCGCCCGTCGAGCCCGTCGGTGGTCACCAGCTCCAGCAGCGCCTTCGCGACGTAGTCGACCGGGACGATGTTCGAATCACCGAGATCCGGGCCGGCCAGCGGCAGATCCGGCAGTCCGGTGAGCCTGCTGATCGCGGGGAAGAGGTAGTAGGGACCGTCGATCTTGTCCATTTCGCCGGTCTCGGAATGCCCGACGACGATGGCCGGCCGGTACACGCGCCACGGCACTTCCTGCTGTTCGCGGACCAGCTTCTCGGCCTCGAACTTCGTGCGGTGGTAAGGGGTCAGGAGCCGCTGGCCGACGTCGAACATGTCCTCGGTGAACACGCCGTCGTGGTCACCGGCGACCGCGACCGACGAAACGTGGTGCAGGCAGCCGGCGTTCAGGTCGGCGGTGAGGTCGACGACGTGTTTCGTACCGTCCACATTGGCCTTGATGCTGGCCTCGTCGTCGGCGGTGATGTCGTAAAGAGCGGCGAGGTGCACGACGTGATCGACCTGCCCGCGCAGCCGCTCACGGTCCTCTTCGGACACTCCGAGCAGTGGTTCGGCGAGGTCGCCGGTGACCAGCGTGACGCGGTCCGCGTGCGGCCACTGGTCGACGAGCGCGGCGAGCTTGTCCCGTGAGGACGCCCGCACCACGAGCGCGACGCTGTCCGCGCCGTTCGTGCCGGGGCGGGAAAGCAGCAGGCGGGTGAAGTGGCGGCCGATCAGCCCGGTCGCGCCGGTAATCAAGAACGTCGCCATCGAAGTCACCTCTCGCCGTTGCCCGTCCACGGGCATTGTGCTGTATCCGGTGGCCGGAGACCTATATTACCCGTGGGTAACTTAGCTCACGCCGGATCGGCGATGGCGACGCGGTTCTCCTCGTAGCCCTGCGGCCCGCCGACCCAGCGGCCACCACAGGTCACCAGCACCACGCGATGCGGGCCGGACGGGCCGAACAGCTCGTCGGCGCGTTGCGGCAGATCGTTCTTGTGCACGGTGACGAGCTGGGAGATCTTGTAGCGCCACGTCTTCCCGCGCACGTCGACGACGGTGATCGCGCCGCCGATCTTCTCGTCCCACAGCTCCGCGAACGGGCCGGTCGCGCCGCGCCAGTTGACGTGCCCGGCGAACACGCTCGCCCCGCCGGCCGCGGTGAGGTCGGC